>SLQC01000022.1 GCA_007131625.1 Balneolales bacterium
ATTGTCGATGACAACGGTAAGGAAGTGAAGCCCGGTGAAGAGGGCAAACTGGTCGTCAAAACGCCCTGGCCGGGTATGGCTCGTACGATTTTCAGAGATCCTGAGCGGTATGTGGAAACCTACTGGAATGAGTATGAGAAGAAGGGATGGTACAAGGCCGGTGACTCTGCCCGGATTGACGAGGACGGGTATATTTGGATCATCGGACGGATAGATGATGTGATAAAGGTCAGTGGATATCGCCTTGGCACCGCCGAAGTGGAAAGCGCGCTGGTCAGCCATCCGGCTGTCTCAGAATCTGCTGCAATTGCACTGCCACACGAGGTAAAAGGTAATGCTATCTATACCTATGTGATCTTGAAGGAAGGGTATAAAGGTAACAAAGAACTCGAGGAGGAACTGCAGAAGCATGTGAGCAATGAAATCGGGCCTATTGCCCGGCCGGAAGTGGTCAAGTTTCTCGAGTCACTTCCAAAGACACGCAGTGGCAAGATAATGCGACGGGTACTTAAAGCCAGGGCACTTGGAGTCGACGAAGGGGATTTGTCTACTCTGGAGGATTAAACCGGCTTTTCGGTGGCATTTTGTGGCAGGTTGAGTCACATCAATCCAAATGTGAACTTCACAAAGTATCGTAATAAAATTCGATCCGGTTAATCACCGGACGGTTTATTATTTGAGTGCGCCCGACACGGCGCATTCACTTTGTTGTGAACATCACCTGTGCACCCGACACGGAGGGCATTAACCGAACGACAAGGGTGTCCATTTATCTCTACTTCAGTTTTCCTCTTATTTGATGGTCGGTTTTTTCATTCTGCGTGGATTGATCGTAAAGACGGCGGTTTCCACATGCCGGGCTACATTCGACGCTGTACTGCCCAAACGAAGATAATCGAGACCGGTCCGGCCGATGGTTGACATCACAATGAGATTATAATCGTTTTTATGAGCAAGTTTTGTGATTTTTTCATGTATCGACTTTTTGGTTGACACAATCTCTGTTCTCACCTTGTCCCGCATATCGTCGAAGTGTTCGTCGACCAGTTCCCGAATCTGCTTTTTCTTGGTGTCGATTGCAGACTGGATCTGCGGAATACTGCCGAACTGCTCAAAACTGACGACATGAATGATGTCCAGATCGGCACCTGAAGCCTTAGCGATACTCCGTGCAAATGGAATGGCTTTCAAAGAATTATTGGAAAAATCGGTGGTCAGAAGGATCTTTTTCAGAGGTTTTACCCGCGATGCTTCCTCGACAACAAGCACAGGTACCGGTGCAAACCGGATCACCTTCATCGCCACAGATCCCATAATAAGTCGAGAAAATCCGGTCCGGCCATGTGTGGTCATAACAACCAGATCAAAATTATGAGCGGCTTCAATTATCGCTTCGGACGGATTGCCTACATGCACTATTCCTTTGTTAAGATATTTTGCATCCACCCGTTTGGATGCGGCATCGTCCAGCTTTTTAATCAGTTTTTGCTCCAGTTCTTCATGAGCATCGGAAAACTTTTTCGAAGTACCAGTTTCCAATTCGTCGAGATCGCTCATCGAAACGAAAGAGTGAAATGGTGTGATGGCACCGTCGAAAATCTCGGCAATGGCTGTTGCAGCATCCAGAGCTTTATAGCTCAGATTTGAAAAATCGATCGGTACTAAAATATTGGCATTTTTCATGTGTTTTAAATTTTTGATTTATATGATCACATGGATCACCCATGCTTTAATCATGCTCGTGTGTGTCGGTTACCAGACATGGGTGTTTCATCTTTTTATTTCAAAGGACAGATGTAATGTCCATGTCGAAAATAATCATGCGTTTGTGTGTCGAATTGCCGATATGACCATTTCGCTTATGCGTTTCACTGAGCATGCTGTTTATAATATATAAATTACAAGGTCACATGTAATGTTATGACCGTGTTTAATCATACTTATGTGTGACCGGGCACTTGCTCGGTCATGACCATTTCATCTGTTTAAATGTTTATGATTAGGAGGATTTGATTGGTTTTACACTAAGTACGGCGGTTTTAACATGACGCATTACACTGGAAGAAGTACTTCCAAGCATCAGGTAGTCGAGGCCGGTGCGGCCAATAGTTGACATGACAATCAGGTTGTAAGGCCTCGATTTGGTGAGCCGAACAATTTCTTCGTGGACCGCTTTATCGGAAAAAATAACCTCGGTGTGGACTTGATCCCTCAGATCACCAAGATATTTATCAGCCATTTCTTTAAGCTTCAACTTGCGTTCGTTGCTGTCGTGCTGTGCCTGGGCGAGTGTATCGAACTGTTCAAAACTGACAATATGTACCAGGTCTATCTCGGCGCCGGTTACTTCTGCGAATTCGGCCGCGGGTTCAAAAGCGTAGATTGAATTATCGGAAAAATCGGTGGTAAGCAAAATGCGCTTTAGTGGAATCACCTGGCTCTCCTCTTCGATGATAAGAACGGGTGTATGGGATGTTCGCAAAACTTTTGCGCAAATAGAGCCCAGAATTAGCCGTGAAAAGCCGGTTCGCCCATGCGTGCTCATAATAATCAGGTCAAAATCCTTGCCTGCATCGGTAATGGCCCGGGCGGCATTGCCGATTTTAACCATTGGTTCGGCACGATAGGGTTCATCGATATATTCATTGGAAATTTGATCCAGTTTGTTGAATAACGTTTTTTCCAATGTGCGAAGATCGGCTTCCGGACTGGTTTCGCCCATATAGTAGAATCCGTCGAGTTCGTTGATCTGCATGTAAGCGTGGAAAAGAGTAATCGTACCGTCAAACAACCGGGCAATAGATAAGGCAGTTGGTATGGCAATCAAACTCAGATCCGAAAAATCGGTAGAGACGAGAATTCGGGGCTTTTTCATACGTTGCTCCATGTTGGTGTAAATATATCCTCAATGTAGTTAAAACCCCTTTGCCGGACAAGATTTACCGGCCAGATGACGAATAATTTTTTAAAAATTCAGACCGACCCGGAACTCATACAATACCGGATTGTCGTTGCTTCCCATTAGCACCAGTTCGAGTGGGCCAAGTAGTGTATTCCAGCCCAGGATGGTAGCCCATCCCCATAACGGGTAACGATCGAAAACAGACAGGTCGAGCTGATCATAAATGTCACCGATGTTGACACCCGGAGTGACGTAGAAGTTGCGGTAAAACTGATATTGTGCCGCCAGGCGCAGCGTTAGAAGATTGTTACCGGCCAGTGCGTCTTTGCGATATCCCCAGAACTGTTGATGTCCCCCGGCATAAAAACGATAATGGAGCGGCGGGTTTCCACCAAAAATATGTCCCGCCCGAGTTTGCTGA
The DNA here is from genome assembly GCA_007131625.1 of Balneolales bacterium. Taxonomy (GTDB): domain Bacteria; phylum Bacteroidota; class Rhodothermia; order Balneolales; family Natronogracilivirgulaceae; genus SLQC01. The sequence continues at coordinate 3,324 of SLQC01000022.1, forward strand.
AGAATGGTCAACCGGTTGGTTGCAGGATAGTTCGCATTCCACTTTGCATAAACACGTCCGAAAGTCACTTCATTGGGAAGAAATTTAGGGGAAAAATCCGTTCGTATCTCGAAATGGTGCCCGTTCGTGGGCATATGCGAGCGGTTCAGGTTGTCGAATTCCAACTCTCCGGCTAAGACATGCAAACTATTCCAGTTGATCGGTACGACCAGTTCACCGTAACTTTCAGTCAGGTTAAAGTATTCGAAATGGTACCCGACGCCGGCACGGAATATGGAGGCGTACAGTGGTCCGATCAAACCCTCCCCGTACAGGATGTCGGTACGTAAATTGGATTGTCTGCGCCCACCTTCAAAAACATCGATTTCGCGTTCCCGGAAACCGCCTGCACCATAGAAGGAAAGCCGGGGTTCGATACCGATGTAATTGAAGTACTGTACCTCTGCCATCGCTTCGTATCCGGCGCGGATGTTCAAACGGGCTGTGGATGCGGGGAAGAACATATCTCGGAACGTAGTATTGAAAAGCAAAGAGGGACCGGTCGTGCTGTTATGGTGAACACCGGCCTGGATGTAGTTGGTAGTCTGTTCTTCAAAATAGATGGTCAGGTCCACCTCATCGTCTTCCAAGTGAAGGCGGTAGGTGATTTTATTGAATCGGTGCATGCCATACAGTCGCAGAAGCCCCTGATTGAGTGTGCTCTCATGAATAACTGAGTTGTCGGCGATCTGAAGTTTGGATCGGATGTGATCTTCCGGTACGGTTTCAAGGCCTTCGAATCGGACTTTCCGGATATTCAAATAGGATGTCGACATGTATTTCGAAACTTCAGGTTTGTCGTCAGAGCCGCGCAGATGATTCAGTGAGTCTGCCAAAGCACGGATCTCATCGATATGCTCCCGTGCAGCATCCTCGCCGGCCTGTATGATTTCGTCCACATCACTAAAACTCAGTGTGGTATATTTTCTCAGGTTTGGTTGCAGATAGTAGTCGGCTCTTTCTTTCTGGTTCAGAATGGAAGAGCGCATGACGGCAGCCATGGTCTGGTTGACGATATCCGGCAGCGACATCAATTCGTCAGCAGGTTTGAGATCAGAACTGGAATTAATGGCGATGACAAAATCAGCCCCAAGATCGAAAGTCTCTTGTACGGGCAGATTGTTGACTAAACCACCATCGACAAGGTACTTGTCATCAATCCTGACCGGCTTGAAAACGGATGGAATGGACATGCTTGCACGGATGGCATCGGGCAGGAATCCTCGATCCAGCACGACCTGTTCCCCGGTTTCCAGATCGGTTGCGATGCAGAGAAATGGCCGGGGCAGGGTCCGAAAATCTTCGGTATTGTGATAATTCCAGGTTAGCTGGGCCAGAAAGTTGAAGGTGTGATTTCCAGAAACAAGTCCGGTTGGAAACTGAATATTTCTGCCCTTGACCTGGAAAGTAAGTATGAAGCGGCCGTCGAGCATTTTCTCTTCCATTGGAAGATGAATACGGTGGATGCGCTCTACTAAAAGCTGACGCCAGTCGGTTGCCCGGGCGATCTGTTCAATCTGCTGCTGGTCGTAACCGATAGCGTAGAGTGCCCCGACAATGGCACCCATACTGGTACCGGCAATGACATCTACGGGCATGCCCACTTCTTCAAAAACTTTCAGGACACCGATATGGGCGAGGCCGGCAGCTCCTCCCCCACTCAGGGTCAGTCCTACTACAAACTCTGTTTTCTCCGTATCGGTGGCGTAGGTGCCGGGTGATGCAGCAAGAACCGGCTGGGCGATTGCCGATATAAACAGAAAGATAAGAGATGCGGCAAGCAGGATCATGGAAATGGTGAAATGGATCTAGTGGAGCGGGTCAGGTGAAGGAATCACCCGACTCGCCGCATAGTCTGATTACGTTACAACCCAGGTCTCCTCTCCTGCAAGCAATTCATCGAGATTGGGTTCACCGTGTTGATCCTTTGCTGCAGCAATTTGATCCTGGAGGAGGCCCTCATAGGTCGAACGTTCCTCGGCAAAGAGCACACCGAATGGCCTTGGCAGATGTCCCACTTCTCTATTGTCTTCGAAAAACGTGGTCAGCAACCAGGCTTTGTTACGGTCTTTCTCGTCGTGAATCCAGAGGTCGTCATCGGACCAGTCTCCTTTCTGCAGGTCAACTACTTCGGGGCGATAACCGTCGAGCCGGATTCCATGTCTGTCGTCAGGTCCGAATTTCAGAGGTTGTCCATCTTCCAGATAGATACTGGTGGTATCTCTTGTGGATTTGTCGGTATAGGAGTTGAACGCTCCGTCATTGAAAACAATACAATTCTGATAGATCTCCAGGAACGAGGTGCCTTTATGGAGGTGTGTCCTTTCCAACAAAACCTGGAGATGTTTGGGATCACGGTCCATGGTACGGGCGACAAACGATCCGTTTGCGCCTAGTGCAAGAGAAAGCGGGTTAAATGGGTTGTCGATCGAGCCCATTGGAGTCGATCTTGTGACATGACCTACACGGGAAGTGGGGGAATATTGTCCTTTGGTCAGTCCGTAGATCTCGTTGTTGAATAACAAAATATTTAGATCCAGGTTTCTTCGAAGCGTGTGAATCATGTGATTTCCGCCGATGGAAAGGCCATCACCATCACCGGTAACCACCCAGACGCTCAACTTCGGCTGAGCGGCTTTGAGTCCCGTAGCTATGGCCGGCGCCCTGCCGTGAATACCGTGAATGCCGTAGGTATTCATGTAGTACGGAAAGCGTGAAGAGCATCCGATACCAGCAATAAAAACAATATTCTCGGGATCAATTCCGGTTTTCGGCATCAGGTTTTGGACCTGTTTGAGGATGGTGTAGTCTCCGCACCCCGGACACCAGCGTACATCCTGGTCTGATGCAAAGTCCTTCCCTTTGCGTTCTCCGTTAGTGGGGGCTCTGTCGATTGTTTTTTGCGATTTCATCTGTTTATTTTTTTATTTCTTAAGGACAGATGTAATGTCCATGACAGGAATAATCATGCTCCTGTGTGACGGATAGCCGTCATGGTC
>SLQC01000007.1 GCA_007131625.1 Balneolales bacterium
TCCTCTGGTTATGGTCCAAGATAGCGGCTATGATATCAGAAGGGAAGTTGAAGGGTGAAGCTGCAGAGTATTATAATCATGCAGATAAAACGGTTCATTTTCTTGAGGAAAACGTATTCCTGAATAATGGGAATTGTGCCTTTTTATTGACCGATGCCGGAGAAAAAAAAGAAATTAAATCGGGAGAAGGTTTTGATATCAGCATTTATGCAGACCTTTTTATAGTTATCGGATTGACCGGATATGCTGGATTGACTAAAGACTTAAAAAGATTTGAAAGAGCCTTAACATTATACTACGATATTGTCGCAAGATTGAAGTCAGGAGTGATGCGTACGGAACCCTATCCTGTTCCGACAGGTTACCGGGCGCACTCAATTCCCATGATTATGTTACATGTTACACAAGAACTCGCTGATGTTGCCAACACCCTGAATCACGATAAAAGTAAAGCGCTTCAGCAACGGGGTGTTGCCTATATGAAAACTATTATGGATGATTTTTCTCAGGATGATTACAGAGTTGTTGAAATGTTGCCACGTTATCAATCTGAGAAAAACACACTTCTGTACCGTCATGTCAACCCCGGTCATACCATTGAATCCATGTGGTTTGTAATGAAAAGTGCTCGAAAAGATGGTAAGTATGAGTATATTGAGAAAGCTTCCCGGGTGATTAATCGGGCTGTGGAACTGGGTTGGGATACTGATTATGGTGGTTTACTCCGGTTCGTAGATGCAAACGGAGGAAAACCGAAAGGGGAGAATAAAGGAACTGTATATGAAAAGTTAGTTATGGACACCTGGGACACGAAGTTATGGTGGCCACATTCGGAGGCATTGTATGCTACCCTTCTGGCGTATAACTTAACGGGAGATAATCAAATGCTGGAAATACATAAAAACTTCCATGAGTATACTTTTAAAACCTTTCCTCATCCCGATCCATCCATCGGAGAATGGATACAAATTCGAGATCGGAAAGGAAAGCCACTGAATAAAGTTGTAGCATTACCTGTAAAAGACCCTTACCATATTCTAAGAAATTTGTTACTAATTGTAGATTTACTGGAGAAATAAACAATTACAAAAAAAGAGAACTAACATGAGTGAATCGATAAAACGACGTAAATTCATAAAAATAGCAGGGGCAACAGGTGTGGGGCTTGGTGTCATGGGCAGTAATGCCGGCTTCATTAAAAGCTTGTCACTCGAGAAAAGTGTATCGGTGGCCATCATGGGAACCAATAGTCGCGGGAATCGTTTGGCCAGTGGATTTGCAAGGCATCCAAATGTCACAGTCTCCTATATCTGCGATGTGGATGAGCTGGCAGTTAAGAAGGGTATCGAAGCTGTGAAAGAAGGTGGGCAGACAAAAGTACCAAAAGGAGTGAGTGACTTCAGACATGCATTGGATGATCCTTCCGTAGATGCTATTGTGATAGCCGCACCGGTACATTGGCATGCACCTGCTGCAATTCTTGCTTTAAAAGCAGGTAAACATGTATACTTGGAGAAACCATGCAGCTATAATCCTCATGAGGGAGAACTGTTAGTGGAAGCTGCAGACAGGTACAATCGTGTTGTCCAAATGGGTAATCAGCGTCGTTCATGGAACAATGTCGTTGAAGGCATGCAGCTTTTGAAGGAAGATATTATTGGGGATACCTATTATGCACGCTGCTGGTATGCAAGCAGGAGAGGTTCCATAGGAGTCGGTAAATCCGCAGCAGTCCCATCTAATCTTGACTATGATCTCTGGCAAGGACCTGCACCGAGAAAGCCATATCGAGATAACGTAATCCATTACAACTGGCATTGGTTCTGGCATTGGGGAGCCGGTGAGCTTCTGAATAATGGAACGCATTTTATTGACCTTGCCCGGTGGGGATTGGGGGTAAATTACCCGACTCGCGTAACTTCCAGTGGTGGACGATATCATTGGAAGGATGATCAGCAAACGCCTGATACGCAAGTTGTCACCTATGATTTTCCTGAACAGAAAACAGTTGTATGGGATGCGCGAAGTTGTAATCCGAAAAGATCGGAAGGATCTGCTACTGGTGTCTCTTTTCATGGAAAAGAGGGTAGTATGATCGTCGATGGAAACGGTTATACACTCTATGATAATGATAACAGAGAGTTAAAAGTCACAAAAAGGGAAAGTGCTGAACCACTGGATACCACAGGTCCCGGATCTGATTTAGACAGAGATCATCTGAACAATTTTATCGAGTGTATTCATGAAGGAAAAAAACCTGTTTCTGATATTAGAGATGCAAATATCAGTGTTCATATATGTCACTTGGGAAATATTGCACACAGGACAGGCCAGGTGATCAATTGTAATACTATAAACGGTCATATCCTGAATGAGAGCGAAGAAATTAATCGCTTGTGGCGCAGGGAGTATGAGCCGGGATGGGAACCTGTCGTATAACTTGCGTACATTGTGCGGCAATCAATGTGACGCAAAAAAGAATAGTAACAGATGGCTCGCCCTGACACCTGTCAAATCAATGAATTTGACAGGTGTCAGGGCGAGTATTGTCGGCAGGTACTGATATCCAAGACCATCACTTGTTTAATCTTTAAAGAATCTGTCGGCAAAATCAAGGTAGTTTTCCCAGTCAAAGAGGGTTACACCATGTCTGCCATCCCTTATATGATAACCGATTGTTCCCATAACCGGGTGATTGATTGCAGGAAGCGATGTTACAGGTAATCCCTCCAGTCCGTAAAGCTCATATACCGGTGAAGCTTCCCTGGCCGATAAAAACTCTCCCCTGGGATCTGCCCACAGGTCTTCTTCAGCACTCGTTACGTACAAAGGTCTTGGAGCAATCAACGAAAGTAACATATGCTGGTCAAAAGGAAGCATATGTTCTTTATTATTATAACGTGAGTAATTTTTACAGAACCAGTGGGGAAAGCTTGTATTGATGACCCCGATGGTTTCACCAAATCTGCGGCTGGAAAGTGCGGCACCTCCGGATCCGGAATTATTAGATATGACTATGGCAAAACGTTCATCCAACGCTCCAGCCCAAAGTGCGGTTTTTCCAAGCCTGGAGTGACCTATCAGCCCTATTCTGTCATGATCAATATCTTCATCCGTTTCAAGGTAATCCATCATCCTGCTCAATCCCCATGCCCATGCAGCGATGGTACCCCACTCATCAGAAGCAGGTTCTTCGTTCTCTTCATAAGCAAGGGACCGGACACTTTCATTTATTCTGTTATGCTCATCAGGTTCGATATCACCGGCATATGCGGTCACCAGTCCATACCCTCTCTGCAATAGCTTTTCAACATGCCATCTCTCGGAATAAACTCCTCTGGTGGCTTCTGTCGCTCTGTTATTACGAATGCCAATACTTTCATTTGGTCGCATCCATTTTTGTGATATCGTAATGCCTTCATCATCGTGGATGGTGTGATTACCATAAAAACTCAAGCCTGGTATTGCAGGCACCGGCTTCCGCACATGATTAGGCAGATAAATCAACAGATCAATGGACAAGTCCGGGTTATCTTCACCAAACAAAATGGACACCTGTTTTCTAGTTGCCATTCCCCCAAGTGCATCCGGATCAACAGAACGTGTTTGGAATTCAATGTCATAGGTAAATTCAGGCACTTTCCCATATACATATGATTCAAACATCGCTATGATTTCAGGCCGCCGGATCGAGACCCAGGCACTTCTATCTTTTACAATTTGACCGTCTGCGGTTATCAATGGATCGACAAGTTCGTAATCAGGTACTTCAGCCTCATCGTTAGTAACTATACCACGGTAATAGTTGTTAAGCCAGCTTCTGGCTTTTTCATAATCTTCCAGTCGATCGGTATTTGCCATAATATCCTCATAGTACAAAAGGCTATCGGCATCCGAATGTATCCAGGTGGCAGCACTTTTAGCATAGATTAAGTTACTCCAGCTTAATGCAGCGATTATCAGAAACAGTAATTTCTTAATTGATAAAGACATGGGGTTATATCGCTCATTCATTATCATAAAGGTTGAACGCAAAAAGTTGCACTGATTGATGCATTTGAAATTCCAGCCGAACGGGTAAACCTTCCAAATCAGCCAGTGGCCGGGCCCATCTTACCGGAGCCTCGATTGAATCAATAGTGATCGGGTCAAAGTCCGAAAAAGTAAAACCGGGAATCGGCTCGCCGTCCTGATCCATCACTTGTACAAATATCTTTCCATTATCTGCATTGACATTGAGTGTCATCCGGATCCCTTCAAAGATCAGTGCTGGTGTGAGCAGACGGGCAGTATCTCCGCTGCCTTCATGGTGGGTATCTGACTCCCGGGCCACGTACCGGTCCCGACCAATCCGTGCCAGACCTATTTGACGATCTCTGTTTCGATCGCCCTTGTGACCATACCTGTAGCCGCCGTAATAAAGATAAACCTCGTCATCAACTGGAAGTTGGGTATCCACCCATGACATGGCACGATCCCAGGTTCCAGGTTGGGACGATCGATTCAGAAATGGCTCTCTGTCACGCACCCATGTCTTTCCGTCACGCGACCATACCAGCGTTGTGTATCCGATGCCACGGATTTCTCCATAGGGTTCGGCCGGATGATCTTCCCGCAGAACTTTTACCATTCCTATGAGCAAATCACCCCGTGCCAACACTCCGCCCATGCAATAGAACTGGGTTTCTCCATAATCACGTTTATCCGGGTAAATGTGCATATCAGAATCTAACCAGCTTAGTAAGTCTTCACTGTTGCTTTGCGAGCATGTCCGAAGATTACTGTTTAGCCAGTCACGCGGTTCTATATACGATTTGAAATTGAGGCCGTAGCGATTGCGGATGGGATCCCGGTAAATGTTGACGAAATCACCGCTGCTCACGAGAATGTCCGGTGATAAGCTATCCCAATCCAGCCCATCAGACGACACAGCAACACGTACTCCGCCATCATGATAATAAGCGTATTTGTATCGCTTCTCAGATTGTAAATAATCCAGGCCTTCGTCAATGATGCTCGCTCCATAGGTTACGGTGAATGGAAAACTCAGTTCCATGTGAGGACGAATCCAGTGCACACCATCATTCGATTCCATGTATCCCAGATGTGACTGACGCCTGCCATCAACCTGGATGTTATACCATATACGAAAGCGCTTCGTCTCCGGATCACGCAGGACGGAGATGTAGGGCTGGAAGTTACCGTCCTCTTCACCACTGATCAACGGATTGGCCGACTCCCGTTTTGGAGACATAATTCTTCGAACCACAAAGGAAGAACTTTCAATGAGGTAATCGTCCAGGAATAAGTGTGGTCCGATACCCAGTACAATTGGATCGATCGATTCCGGGGCCGACTCCGCGATCGCCTCGCATGAGTGTACCATGGAGACAATCGAGATTAATACTGTAATAAAGCATAACCTTATAAAAAACATCTCGACTCTCGATTTCGGCCTCAATCCAGTTTATTGAGATAAATATTTCTGAATTCAACAAGACTGGAGGCGGGGCGATAGCGATCGTTCTCGAAGTCGTATCCACCATGATATTGCAACGCCAATGGTCCTGCATCATCAACTCCGGGAAGCTGGGCGTGTTCAATTACAAGGTGCCCATTAAGAAGAAGCGTCAATCGATCCCCGTTCATTTTGATAAAAAATGTATTCCATTCACCTACAGGATGGTCCGCACGAACATTGGGAGTGACACCTGCCCGCACTTCGTCGGACATATTGCTGTCGGTTCGGTAACCCCATACTTCGCCCGACCCAATTGGCCAGTTCCAGATATTTACTTGAGCCTTGGACATTCCGCGTAAGTAAATTCCCGAATCCGCATTGAAGAAGGGCATACTTAATTCGTTGCCTTCATCATCCACCAGTATCTTGCCATCCTGTCCGATTAACGGACGCGACTCGAGTGTCGGAGCATCAGTGATACGCCACTCAATATAGAGAATAAAGTCACCATAGGATTCTTCGGTCCAGATATCACGGTCACCACTAAGCTGCGTTCTCGGATCACAGTTAATAACGCCGTCAATCACGCTCCAGGATTCTGCGGCCGCTTCCGACACACGCCAACCCGTCAGATCTTCCCCGTTGAAAAGAGGAATCCAGTCATCTCCGAAGTTCGGTTGGGCATTCACCGAAAAACAACTTAACCCCACAATTATCATCGCAGCCAATCCAAATCTCATTTTACAGTTTTCCATAGAGCAGATTATTATCATTTTAGGTAATTCATACCGATAGTTTCAGCAGGTTCTTTTCAGGTATGTGTTTATTTAATCAGATTTTTAAGTACAGAAATCAAGTTATCAAAGCTGTTATTGAATCGCCATTCGA
>SLQC01000157.1 GCA_007131625.1 Balneolales bacterium
CAGTTGATTGGCACGCACCAACGACACACGGGCAAAGGAAAAACCGTGATCAACTCCAACCATCGACGTGACAGATCGAAAAGTGTCGAAGAGTGGATGAGCCGGGTGGCCGGCTGCTTCTATCTTGATGTTCAATCCTGTTCAAATAAATATTTTGGGATCACCCATACGTAGATCGCAATCCCAAAAAACTCAATTAAGGACTTCATGAGATCTAAAGCTTGTTTGGCTCACAATAGAAATGTCTGATATTTCTGAATTAAATCGGGGAATAGACATGCTTAAAATTTCAAACTGAGACCAGAAAAAATCGCTTTACGGGAACACATCATAAATATCTTTTCGGTGGGCCACCCTTGCCATTTCCACAGTGTCGCACTGAATATAGACACCGATGCGATAGTTCCCCACTCGTAGCCTGTATGCCCCTTTCTCTCCTTTAAGACGTTTCAGGCCGGTAATTTTTTCCAGTGATGAAGCTTCTTCGACTTTAAGAATAGTATTTTTGATGGATTGGCGAGCCTTTTTGTCTTTTAGTTTGTCCAGGTCTTTGCTGAATTTTTCAAGAAAAATAACCTTCATTCACCGCCCAGCTTTCTCATCACCGTTTCCCTGGACACGGTTTCGGTGCGGTCAGCCTGCTTCATCAAAATAGTGAGTCCCAAATCCTCAATCTCTTCTTCCGAGAGACTTTTGGATTCAAGACCCATTTTTTTGACCAGATCTTTTATCAGCTTCAGGTCGCTGCGGTTTTTACTTTTAATAATGAGTGCATCCATCGAAATGTTCCATTTGTATTCGGTTATTCCAATATACAACGCCCGCCCTCTACTTACAATTGTAGCCAGAAGTTGTGACGATATCAATTCAATGCCCCAACCGGTCCATCTTCTCCTTCAACCTTTTGGCCGTCAAATGGGTGTACTTCTCGGTTACTTTCTGGCTGGAATGACCTGCCATCAAAGCTGCTTCCGCCGTATGAAAACCATCCTCAATCCATTTTGTTATTGCCTGATGCCTCATACCATGCAGGCTCCGGGTTGATGGAATTTTGGCAACCTTGGCATACCGCTTGAATTCCCTGTAAACCCTGTCACCACGAACCGGATGACCTTTCGTTGTTCCTCCCATATAGGTGAAAATATATTCGTCCGGAGCTACCGGGCCACGAATGTTAAAATACTCTTCCAGATAACCTCGAAGTGATCGAATAATAGGGATCAATCGTTCCTTACGGCCTTTAGTAGCTGGCAATTCGATATAGGACAGCTCACCATCTTCATAGATAAGGTTTCTTCCCATTAGACCGGAATATTCAATGTCAGGAGAGTATGCGACTTCATGCTTCCGCATCCCTCCGTAAAAGTATAAAGCGATGATCGGTTTAAACCAGTGCTGAACTTTCTTTGGTTCAAATTCAGGCAATTTCCTTTTACGATCCAGTTCCTCGTCAAAGACCTTAAACAGTTTTAACAGTTCTTCCTCCGAGATCATTTTTGGCCGGGTGTTTTCCCGGATCTTCGGCAAATCCTCTTTGATCAACTCGAAGTAATCCCGGTCAACGACTTTCTTCTTTTTAAGGAATTTCCACCACGACCGGAAATGCCGGAAATAGTAATGCCGGGTTGCGGCATTGATCCCTTTTTTGAATATCACATTTTCAAAGTGTTTGATCGTAATGCTTTTCGGATCAGTCTTTTCCAGCCCGTTTAATTCCACAAAGTGATCCAGTGCCCGTTCATACGCAGCGACAGAGGCCGGGGACAGATGGTGCTTTGCCTGGTAAAACAGATCGAGGGCATCCTTTACGGTGGCACAATGGATCTGATCCTCTTTCTGATTTTTGGCTTTTAAAATGCGTTGCGGATTAAAACCGGGCCGGTATGGATCGATCCTTCCCAGAGATTCAAGCTTTTCCAGTTCCCGCAGCATTTTTTGGGCCACATCTTTGTGGCGCGTTCCTAACGATTTACGGACGGACTGTCTTTCTCCACTGATTGACGTGTGCCATTTTGCATAGTAATATTTGCCTAATTTTTTCAAGTAAGCCATACGGGTGTGGTGAGGTTAGAAGTTGAGTGGAAAATTTGCCCCCAAATTTGCCCCCACAGATGCCCCCACAGATGGGAATTGAAGCGACCAAAAGTGTACAAGCCGTACACTTTCGTTCGCTAACAATTTGTAAGTTTTGGGGTTTTTTTTGGGTCTGGAAGTGCTGAGAGGCGTTTTTTCGACCCGTATGATCAGTAAAAAAAGAAGTGGGCCCGGCAGGATTTGAACCTGCGACCAATCGATTATGAGTCGACTGCTCTAACCACTGAGCTACGGGCCCATTGTAAATAATCCTGTTTGGGGAAATGAGGATTGATGACAGACTTAATAATATAGGGGATTTCACGACTTCATTCAATGCCTGAATGCTTTCCAAATCCTGGTTATATCACTATCAATCCACCGCACAGTTATAGAATAATCAGTTCTAAATAATATCATTTCTTGTGCATCTCTTTGGGCCGAATCGTTAAAACCGGTATTTTTGCCCACTGGACCACTTTTTCTGTTGTCGATCCCATAAACATGTGTGCCAGTCCGCTTCGGCCATGAGTGGCGATCACAATCATATCCGCATTTTCTTCTGCAAAATCCACGATTTCATAGTGTGCCGAAACGCCCCGAACCTGTTCGATGTCCAGTGGAATTCGATAGGTTTCATCATCCCGTTCCAGATGCAGGATGAGCGATTCGTCGTCATCAGATATCAGTGACAACAGTGCTTTCGGCCGGGCTTCCAGGAATGCGTCGATTTTTTTTATGACTTTTTTACGGAATTTCTGGATGGCATTATCGTCCGAATTGTTATCATTTTCCGGTTCTGATCCATGCAGCTCTTTTACGTGAAACAGGGTGATTTCGGATTTAAGCCGACCAGCCATGATAGCAGCCGGAAGAAGGGCCTTGAGCGAAAAATCAGAAAAATCGGTCGGAACCAGCACATTTTCAGTATTTTCCGGCATAATTGTTCCGGAGATGGAAAGGACCGGGATTCGACTGAACCGGATCACTTTTTCGGTGACGTGTCCACGAATAATGTGATCGGCGTGTGTACCCTGCGCACCCATCAAAATCAGGTCATATTTTTGATTGTGTGCATACTCAAGAACTACTTCATATGCTTTGCGTCCGATTTTAACAACAGCCTTACCCCGGTGCTTCACGGATATGTACTTCTCCAGCTCATCGTTAACCCGGGATTCGTTATCTTCCACGATATGTGGATAGACATCCTGATCGAGAGAGAAGGGGTAGCCCACTTTTTTCATGCTTTCGTGGAGGTATTTGATCGTCGGGACGATATGGATTATGTCCACTTCACCACCGAAGACATCCAGCAGCGAATCGATATAAGAGTAAGCTTTACGGGCACCATCGGAAAAGTCAGTAGGGATCAGGATACGGTTTAGTTTTCGCATGATATTCCTCTGTGTCAGCTATAGGTTTTATCGCATTTCCATATGCAATATAGCAATTCTAACAAGAGTTGGGAATAGATGATCCGACCCGTCACACTTTTACGCCGGCTTTTCTGCCCAGATAACCAACAAGCAGAAAACCGGCGAGTATGGTCGCCAAACCGCCATAAAGTGAAAAACTTCCCTGTTCCAGACGGGCATCCGCGTCGGGCGAGCTCCACATCGGCCAGTATGGTGTGCTTCCGACTAGACGTCGGCGAACATCACGAACCTCAATAAATTGCTCGTCGACAGGAGCATCCGGATTTACAATTTCTCCCAATTCGGCATATTCTGGCTGCCGGCGATCGGGTTCCATTTGCATCAACATTTGCACTTCCGGATCCTGTACCGGGAGCTCACGAGAATCGATAATCTCGGAATATTCTCGTTCCTGAAAAGGCCATATCACATAAAGGGATCCGGCCATAAAACCCATCAACACGCAGATGGTCATGACGTGATACTGTTTGAACAGCCATGACAGCAGGCGAACAAAGAGGACCAGTCCGGCAATCATACCGAGACCAAACGGAAAGAGTACCATAACAGCTTCCCATGTTCGGTCGGTACCCAGGAGAGCGATGTTGCCGAGTATATACTCGTATTTCCTCAGGATCAGCAGAATAAATGAACCGGAAATTCCGGGCAGAACCATTGCTGTTATCGCCAGACTACCACTGAGAAAAACGAACAGTCCGGTTTCGGGGGTATCGGTCGGGACCAGCGTTACAACGCGAAATCCAACTGCAGTACCGGCCAAAACGGTTAGTCCTTCCCTCCAGCCGATATCATCGATTGTCCTGAGAAGCAATAGAATGGATCCGGTGATCAACCCGAAAAAAAGTCCGTAGATGATTTCGGGGTGGGTATGCATCAGGACGGGTAGTGCCACAACTTTGGTGAAGAAGAGGACGGCGGAAACAGCACCGGCTAAGACACTGCCCAGAAACATCCAGTGAACCCGGTTGTATACCCGGCGTAACTGAAAGGTAAAAATCCATTGGATGACTTTAACATCCACACTTTTAATGGCAAAAATGAGACGTGCGTAGATTCCGAGAATGAGCGCCATTGTCCCACCGCTGACACCGGGGACTACATCAGCCGATCCCATTACAAAGCCTTTCCCGAAGAGCAGGGGTATTTCGCGGGGGCGGGTCTGGTCTGTTTCGGATTGATCAGGATTGCCGGAATAGTCAGGGTTTCCAGGGTGATCAGAATAGCCGGATTGATCAATGTTGCCGGGATGGTCAGAATTACCAGTTTGCTCAGGATTGCCAGATTTTCCTTGTTGATCAGATTGACCGGATTGATCGGGTTGACCGGATTGATCGGATTGATCGGATTGATCGGGTTGATCGAAGTTACCAGCTTGATCGAAGTTTTCCGGACCATTGCCGGGCAATAAATCGTTATTTTTTGCTTTTTTGTTATCCGGTGATTCAGTCATTATCGAGATTTTCCTGATCGTACCAATTGTATGCAAGTGTTGCAAAAATAGAGAAGCGGCAAACAGAAACAAAGGCATTATCGCCACAGGGTCATTTTCACATATCATATCGGATGATAAAACAAAACATCCATCATGATCCGGTATGTGAACTGACATCAAATTTTAATAGTTTCAAAGGAATGAAAATTCACTATTAAGCGAACAGCTAATGAACGTACTCGTAATAGGGGGAGCCGGATACATCGGCTCACATGTGGTATATGAATTGAATGATGCCGGCCACGATGTGACAATTCTCGATAATTTCTCAACGGGGTTGCGAGAAAATGTGGATGCACGTGCCACCCTGGTTGAAGGTGATATGCAGGATCTCACGCTGCTTAACCGGTTACTGGAAAGTAGTAAGAACAAACCGTCTGATGCCACTTCCACCGCCGAAGAAGCCGATCCGTTCGATTCCGTTTTCCATTTCGCCGCACTCAAAGCGGCCGGTGAATCGATGGAACATCCTGATATTTACACCCGGGCAAACCTGGTCGCCACCATGGAGCTGCTGAATACCATGCTCCGGCACAATATCAAAAACTTCATCTTCTCCTCGTCCGCCGCAACCTATGGAAACCCGCAGTATCTGCCGATCGACGAGGCTCATCCCCAAATTCCGATCAATTATTACGGGTTCACAAAACTTGTGATCGAGCAGACCCTGAAATGGTATAGTCAGCTCAAAGGTTTACGGTTCGCCGTACTGCGATATTTCAATGCGGCCGGTTACGACGTCAAGGGGCGTATCACCGGGAAAGAACAAAATCCAGCCAACCTCCTGCCCATTGTTATGGAGGTTGCCGCCGGCATGCGTGAACAATTACAGGTTTTCGGAAACGACTATCCGACCCGTGACGGCACCTGCATCCGGGATTACATCCATGTCAATGACCTTGCCACCGCACATGTCCGCTCCATGGAGTATCTTGTCGCCGAGAATCGTGATCTCACCCTGAATCTGGCTACCGGAGAGGGATATACCGTCCTTGAAGTAATTCACGAAGCGGAACGGGTCAGCGGCAGGCCGGTCACCCACAGTATTGTCGGGCGTCGTGCCGGTGATCCGGCCGAACTGGTTGCAACTTCCGGCAGAGCGTTTGATCAGATCGGCTGGAAAGCAGAACAATCCGAACTCAGCAAGCTGGTGGAAAGCATGTGGCAGGTATATGGCTGAGTTGCTGAAATTATTGATTTGGATGCAAAAACAAAAATGATTATAAATACGATTGTGCTATTGTTGTTTGGGTAGCATTGCAGGTTCTCCCTATATTCACTGTACATGTAATATTAAACTGGATAGTGAGGACTGATTGATTTCAATGAGGAATCAGAATACAC
>SLQC01000146.1 GCA_007131625.1 Balneolales bacterium
AAAAGCATGTGGATACTCCGGGAAGTGATACTTTTAAAAACGATCTCCTGGAATTCCTGGCAATTTGCCGAGTTGTTAACGGCATGAAAAAAGTTCGAATCGGAGCTATTGGGGCAAGGCCATCTGCTTTTAACACAGTTCGCTACAGTGAAAAAATACTTGAAAGAAATGGAATCAGCGTAGTAACGGCAGATTTATCCGAAATACTTGGTCAAGCAGAAAAAATTGCATCGGATGACTTGAGGGTAAAAGAAACCATACAGAAAATTAAAGAATATACCAACACAGGTCTGACCACCACGGAGAGCCTGCAAAAAATTTCCAAACTTGACATTGTTCTCGACGAATTTATAGAAGAACATGCTTTGGATGCAACGGCAATTCAGTGTTGGACATCGCTCCAGCAAAACTATGGATGCAATGTTTGTACAAGCATGTCGATGATGAGTGAAAACATGATGCCCAGTGCGTGTGAGGTGGATGTTACAGGTACCCTCACAATGTATGCTATGCAACTCGCATCTCAAACACCAAGTGCTCTGGTTGACTGGAATAATAACTACGCGGATGATGCTGAAAAATGTGTACTGTTTCATTGTGGCAACTGGGCAAAATCTTTTATTCCGGATGCAACTATCAGTACTGCACCGATTTTGGGTACCGCGGTAGGAGAAGAAAACACCGCAGGTGCAATGGAGGGACGGACTCCTGCTTCACCGCTTACTTTTGGACGCCTTTCAACAGATGACAACACGGGCAGCATTAAAGCATACTTCGGAGAAGGAGCACTTACAGACGACGAGTTGAATACCTTTGGCACCCGGGCAGTAGCGCATGTGCACGATTTGCAGAAATTAATGCATTATGTTTGCAAAAACGGTTTTGAACATCACGTCGTGATGAATGCTTCAAAAACATGCCGGATATTGGAAGAGGCTATCGGTAATTACCTTGGATGGAAAGTACACATACACAAAAAGTGACCCGATTGTTTTGAAACAGTCATGTCAACAGCATCAGACACACAGGCGCATGTTTATTTCATGGAGGATCCATCTGGAAGCAGCAACTCTCGTGGCAAATCCAGAGAATAAGGGTATGACTTAAGCCATGAGTGCTCCGTGTGACATTTGAATTAAAAATAACACACGCACGAAACCAAACATTTAAACAGAAAAAAAATGGCTCTCGACGATATTTCCAATCTTGAAAAAAAATCTGTTGAATACAGAAGACGCATTTTGAAGTGCATAAAAAAAGCGAATACAGGTCACACAGCCGGGAGTCTTTCCTGTGTGGATATTCTGAATGTTCTTTATAATCGTATCATGAATGTTTCCCCGGAAAATTTCCGTGAAAGTGATCGGGATCGGTATATACAAAGCAAAGGGCATTCTGTCGAGGCCCTTTTTGTGGTGTTGTCAGACAGGGGCTTTTTCCCGGAGTCTGATCTCGATACATTTTCAAAATTTCAGTCGCATTATGTGGGACACCCGACACGGAAAGTAAATGGAATTGAACACAATACAGGTGCTTTGGGGCATGGTCTTTCCGTAAGTGCAGGTATTGCCCTTGCAGGAAAGATGGACGGCGCCGATTACAATGTTTACACACTACTGGGTGATGGGGAATTGGCCGAAGGCTCAAACTGGGAAGCGTTTATGACAGCATCTCATTATAATCTGGACAATCTCCTGGCCATTGTCGACTACAACAAGCTCCAAATTACCGGACCGGTTCAAGAAGTATATAATTTGGAGCCGTTTCGGGATAGAATGGAATCTTTCGGATGGGAAGTCAGAGAAGTTGATGGGCATAATTTGGCAGAAATGGAAAAGGTATTTTCCCGGATTCCATTTAATAAAGAGAAACCGAACCTTGTGATTGCACATACCATCAAGGGGAAGGGGGTCAGTTTTATGGAGGATAATTATAAATGGCACCACAAAGTACCAAATGATAAGGAGTATGATCAAGCCCTCAATGAGCTTGTATTATAATTGAGCTTGATTTGCTTGACATTCAGAATAATCAATGATTGGATTCCCATTATAGAATATCGGACGAAAATCATTTAAAACAGCACAAACAAATGCTTATTGAAGAAAAAGCTAACCAGAACGTTTTTTCGGAATCGCTAATAGGACTGGCTGAAAACGATCCGGAAGTCATTGTTGCTACAAGCGACTCTCGTGGATCCGGTAAATTGATACCTTTTGCTGAGACCTACCCCAAACAGATTGTTGAAGTGGGAATCGCTGAACAAAACCTTGTGGGAATCTCAGCCGGTTTGGCTTCCGCAGGGAAGAAAGTTTTTGTAGTTTCACCTTCCTGTTTTTTGACTGCCAGATCATTGGAACAGGTAAAAAACGATGTGGCTTATTCTGATCATCCCGTAAAACTTGTCGGTATCAGTGCAGGTGTAAGTTATGGAGCTCTGGGGTCAACCCATCACTCTATTCATGATCTTGCTGTACTGCGTGCAATAAATAACCTGACCATCATTGTCCCTGCAGATAACTTTGAAACCAGGGAAGCAGTGAAATATGCATACCGCTCTAAAGAGCCGGTCTATATAAGATTAGGCAAAAAGCCAATGTATACTCTGCATTCTGAGCATTCCCGGTTTGAGATTGGAAAAGCGATAACGGTAAAGAAAGGTAACGATCTTGCATTTATTGCAACAGGCGAAACAGTTTACCGGGCATATCAGGCAGCGCAGTTGCTGAATCAGGAAGGAATTCACGCACGCGTTATCAGTATGCATACCATAAAACCGCTTGACAAGGAGGCTATTGTTAAAGCTGCCAAAGAATGTTCATCTATCATCACCGTTGAAGAACATTTTGTCCATGGCGGTCTCGGTGAGGCATGTGCAGGATGCCTGATGGAAGCCGGATATTCCATCTCTTTTAAAATAGCGGGCATACCGGACGAATATACTGTTACCGGGTCACAGGATGAAATTCTAAGCAATTATGGAATCTCCGGTGAAGGGTTGAGGGATATGGCAAAAAAATATTGAACTTCGAGAAAGTATAATCATGATAATTTAAATGTCTGGACTATTATGGATGTTATTCTGACCATTGATCAGGGAACTACAAATACAAAAGCTCTTCTGGTTAACCGTGAGGGACGAATTACTCACCAGGCTTCCTCTCCGGTAGAGATATCATTTCCGCAACCGGGTTGGGTAGAGCAGGATCCGGCTACGATTTGGGAAAGTGTTGTTGAGTCCGTTAACCGGTGTCTCGAAAAAGCCGGTAACGTCACATTGCTTGGAATTGGAATCTCCAATCAGCGTGAATCTGCATTGATTTGGGATCGAAAAAGTGGAAAGCCTTTAGGCCCTGTGATTGTTTGGCAGTGCAGAAGAACCGCTTCTTATTGTAATATATTGCGCGAAGAGGGGTTGGAAGATAAAATCTGGGAAAAGACCGGGCTGTTGATAGATCCACTTTTTTCAGCAAGTAAAATGCGCTGGCTGCTGGAACAGTTACCGGATGGGAAACAAAGGGCAGAAAAGGGCGAAATCTGTGCAGGCACCATAGACAGCTGGCTCCTCTACAAATTAACCTCCGGAATAGTACACGCCTGTGATGTAACGAATGCAAGCCGAACGCAACTCCTGAACCTGAATGGGTTAACCTGGGATGAGCAGCTACTTGATCTGTTTGAGATCCCCGCGGTATCTCTTCCGGACATCCTTGCTTCAAGCCGGATTGCGGGTGAAACAGAGGGTGTTGACGGAATTCCCGATGGAACGCCGATCGCTTCCATGATAGGCGATTCGCATGCGGCTCTGTTTGGCCAGGGAGGCTATCAGAGCGGAGCGGTAAAGGCAACCTACGGTACAGGTTCATCTATAATGAGTCCAACCACTGGGCTTGTGCTTAAGAACCGCAAACTTGCGACCACCATTGCCTGGGGTATCGGACCGGATATTGTGTATGCGCTTGAAGGAAACATCACCTCCACAGGTGCGACGATTCAATGGGTTGCTGACCTGTTTGAGATGGAACGAGCCGGGCAAGTTGCGGATTTGGCTGCGCAGATGGACGACTCCGAAGGGGTCTATATCGTTCCGGCATTCGCCGGGCTTGGAGCTCCGCATTGGAAAGAACATGCCAGGGGACTGATTTGTGGTCTTACACGGGGCGTAACTTCCGGGCACCTTGCAAAGGCAGCGGTTGAGTCCATTGCATTTCAGGTTTTTGATGTGTTTGACCTGATGGAGCAGGTGGCAGAATCATCCCTTGATGTGTTGCTTGCTGACGGAGGCGGCAGCCGGAACAATTCATTGATGCAGTTTCAGGCCGATATTCTGAATCGTCCGCTGATGCGCAATAATGTGGCGGATATTTCGGCGATAGGTGCAGCGTACTTGGCGGGGCTTGCACTGGGCGTATGGAACGATCTTGATGAGCTTGCAAATCTGCCTCGGGACTTCGACCGGTTTGAGCCGGTCATGAGTGCCGAAATGCGAGACAGAAAATGCAAAGGCTGGCAGGAAGCGGTTGCACGTACACTATATGAATCATGACATGGCGAATTACAAGCAGGATGGAACATAAACTATGGAAACGCAGGACCACCAGGCATGCGGGAGATGAAGATGAAACGGAAAGAGACTATCAATTTGACGTACAAATGGCACGTTGTAATCCAAATAGGATGGATCGGATTTTTAATGATTCCATTGTTTTTCACCGGTTGTGAGATCCGGGAACTTGACCCGGAAACCGGCGAGGCTATTATTTTAGAGCGGGCAGACCGGTTTGACGCTGCAAGATATGTAAATGACATTTGGGAAGGAGACGTAATGCAGCTTGTGCGGGAAGAGGCCCTGGAATTGGAAGCCCTTCTTCTGGAATTAAAAAATAATCCGGCCGAGGCTCAAGAACTTGGTCACCGGGAAGTAAACCAGCCTGCCAGCTTTCTGGTAAGAGGTACTGCAGAGGTTGTTGAAGTGGATACCAGTTCCAGGGTGGGGTTGCTCCGATTAGGGAAAACCGAATCGGTTGCTGATTTTGACATTTTTTTACACATAGGTCCGGTTATCCCCGGCACCTCCCTCAGAGATGCCATACCATTTATATCCGTCGATGATTTTACCAATCAAATAGAATATGCGGATGCCTCAAGAGCATTGCACAACCGGATTCTTGAAACGGAATTGGCGGACCTGGATGTGGATCAGCTTGAGGGCAAAACCCTGACGTTCCATGGAGCGTTTACCTTTTCTGAAGATCGTGTTGCCATTACTCCTGTAACAATTGAAATCATAAATCAATGAGTTTTTCAGAAGACAAGTCACCGCCCGTTTCAGAAGACAAGTCACCACCAGTTTCAGAAGACAGTAAACCCGTGAATGCCGTGTTATCACCCATTCTTGAAATCGTAGGAGTTACCAAAAAGTACCCGGGCACGATCGCACTTGATAATGTTGATCTTAAATTCTATCCGGGGAAAGTAAATGTCTTGTTGGGGGAGAATGGTGCCGGCAAATCAACTCTTATGAAGATCATTGCCGGAGCTGAACAACCTACCCATGGAAACATTCTTCTGGATGGTCAACCTGTCCATTTTATTTCGCCCAAGGCGGCACTTCAACAGGGTATTGGAATTATCTATCAGGAACTTTCGCTTTGCCCCAATTTGAATGTTTCGGAAAACTTGTTTCTCGCCCGTGAACTGCGTAACCGATACGGTTTTGTTGACCATAAAAAACAGGAAGAGATAACCAGAGACGTATTGAAACGCCTGGGCCAATCTATTGATCCGAAAACATCTGTGCACAAATTGCGTGTTGGGCAACAGCAAATCGTGGAGATTGCAAGATCTTTAAAAGACAAGGTTAACATTCTGATCATGGATGAACCGACATCCGCACTGAGCCGGAACGAAACCAACATCCTTCTCCGATTTATCAAGGAGCTTACCAGCCAGGGTGTTGCCGTGATTTACATATCGCACAGGTTGGACGAGTGCCTTGAAATCGGTGATTATTTTATGGTGCTTCGTGATGGAAAACTTATAGCGGAGGCGGATGCCGAAGAAGCTACGCTTGGCTGGATCATCAGAAAAATGGCCGGCAGGGAATCGGATGAACTCTTCCCCGAAACCGATCACAAAAAAGGAAACGTTGTACTCGAAACAGTGGATCTCTGCTGGCCACGGCCTCAGAAGGGGGGGTATTTTGTTGATCATGCCAGCTTTTCATTACATGCCGGCGAAATTACCGGCATATACGGATTGATGGGGGCCGGTCGCACGGAACTTCTCGAATGCCTCTTTGGTATTCATCCGGCTGCACGCGGAAAAATTTTACTGGAAG
>SLQC01000015.1 GCA_007131625.1 Balneolales bacterium
AGTGACTATATCGTGGAATGGGGTGGTTTCGGTATTGAAGGAAGCGCTGCCGGGCTGCGAAATGTTACTCCAATAGAAAACGAATTCTCACCGCTGGAATGGCAGGGGGTATTCGGGACATCTTATATTTTGTCCAACGCCACTTCCCTTCATTATAACTTTGCCGGTGGGACGGTGGCACCGCGTAGCAGAAGCCTGCTCGAAGACGGCTCACAACCGGTCAATGAAGTCCGGTTGCAGCATGATCTCGGATTTCAATACAATACATATCAGCAAAACGAGTGGTCAGTCAGCGCTTTTCATACAACAAGAAAAGATGCTATAGTTCTTAGTGGACAAACGGTCACTACCGATGATGACCAGATAGTGGAACTATACGAAAATGTAAACAAGCGAAGCTATGGAATCGAAATTTCGACCAGAACCCGTATTCCAGCCCTGCACAGTTTTCTGTTTGCAAACGCAACTTTCATGACAGGGGAAGATGAAATCGACGGTACCATGAAAAAGGATGAAAAGTTGCCGAATGTGATTCTGAATTCAGGATGGTTGTTCGAATATTCCGGTTTTGACGCAAATTTATTTGTGAATTACACAGGGCCTTACATCAACAACCGCTTTGTAAACCCGCAATGGATTGACGCGCATGGAGATTATTCGCTGGGTGATTTCTATTCTCTGGATTTTACAACAGGCTATACTCTTGACAACAGATTCAAAGCACGTTTTTTCATAGATGTAAAAAACATACTTGATCAGAAATATCTGACGGTAGCGGGCTATCCTGATCCCGGAAGGATGCTGTCAACGGGCATCAAGATGGACTTCTAAAAAATGGCGAGCAGCCCGGCGAGAGTTCAAGCAGGCCGGCTTAAAAATTGGCGGCGGAGGTGTTGTTCAATCGCCAGTTTCCCTCAGTGTGGTGAGATACGCTACCAGATCCCGCAATTCGCTGCGTGAGAGGATGTTTCTCATCATCGGCATGGCTGATGGTGAGTACACTTTCTCCACGACATCGGACTTATCCACTTCCCAATTTCGGTCGCCGCGGGTAACCGCAATGTGTGTGTCGCTCTCGGCCGCCAGAACGCCCGATATAGTTTCACCATCCGACATGGTCAGCGTAACACTGCCATAGCCGGGTGCGATTCGTGCAAAAGGATCCACCATCGTCTCCAGCAGCCGTTCTCTCGACAGCCTGTCGGCGGCACCGGTGAGATCAGGGCCTACTTCGCTCCCTTCTCCCTCCACCAAATGACAGCGTATACACTGAGCGCCTTCGTGACCGTAAAAAATTCTCCGGCCTTCCGCGGCATTACCGCCATACAGCGACTCCCGGAATACGGAAACCCAGTCATCCTTCGGTTTTGACGCTTCATATTCACTTAAACGCTGATGCAGTTCCTGTGATTCGACCGATTCCACAGCCAAAACAAGCTCCAGCTGGATTTCCGGGACTATTTCTCCGGCTTTCAACCGGTCCAATTGCCGGTCCAGCGCCGCGTATGCTGCCTCATTATCCATCTCACCCAGCGTCTCCAGCGCCATTTTCTGCTCTTCCACCGATCCGGATTCCAGAACATTGTCAATCATCTCTACGGTTGCTTCCACCGGCATGCCAATTCCCGGCATGATGCCCAGCGCACTCATCCGTACTTCTCCATCATCATCCTCAAGAGCAAGCAGTACGGCATTTTCTATCTGATCATACTCCAGGTCTGCCAGCCCCTGCAGGGAAGCCGTTCGCACGTCAGCGGAAGGATCCCCCGCGAGCAGTTCCAGCAGACGTTCTGTTGCAGGATGATATGACAGACTGGCCACAGCCTGAAGTGCCGCCAGTTTCATTTCACTGCTATGATGATTATCCAGAAGCTCAACAACTATCGGATCCAGGGCCCGGCGTGCATCCTCTTCTTCATTCCGGACCTGACCGCGGTAAACGCCGGTCACTCTGTCCAGAACAGAAGGTTCCGGCCATACAGACAGTGTACCAAGCGCTTCAATCTTCAATTCCTCGGGAATATCCGCCCTGTGCAGGAAGGTTCCAAGCATTTGCGCATTTTCCGCTTCTCCGACAAACAGATTGGCATTGATCGCACGTCTGAGAAGCGGTTCGTTAATGAAGCGATCCTGCTGAACCATGGCGGCCAGGTCCGGGAGGACATCCTCGATAAAGTAATCATCGTTGATCGCCCGGGCTGCGTTGGTGACAATAAACTCATCATCGTCGTTCAGAAAGCGGGCGGTACCCGGATGCTCCATTCTTTGCAGAGCCACCAGGGCCGAAATGCGCACTCCCCGCGAAGGATGGTCTGTCAGATCCGTCAGGGCAGCGGCATCACCGATACGTGCCAGAGCGATGGCACCGCCATGGCGCAAGTAAACTTCGTCATCGTTATTCTCTTCCAGCATATCCACAATGGGCTCCAGTGCCGGCCGGTAAGAAATTCTACCGAGCGCTTCGGCGGCAAAAAACCTTACTCTGTCATGATCATCCTGAAGCCGGCGTATCAGCGCATCGGCGGCAGGCTCATAACGCACATCACCCAGCATTTTTGCTGCCTGTGCCCTGATCTCCCTGTCATCATCCTCCAGAAAATCCACAAGCGGAGCAACCGTGTCGATCGAGCGGCGGCCAATCTGTGCCAATCCCCAGGCGCCATGCACTCTCATCAGCTGATGGTCGGTTTGATCCAGTGCCCGAAGAAAATAATCGGATTCATTTCTGTCAACCAATTCAAATTGCACCTTTTGGCGAACCCGCATATCTGCATGAGCAAGCAGTTCCAGCAATGCATCGGAGGAGCGTTCGCTGAAATCTTCAGCAAGCAGGTTTTTCGTTTCGACACGAATGGCTGACTCCTTGCCCGATGGTGTATCCATTTTCCAAATCCGGCCTTCCCCCATTGTTGTCCAGCCTTCGATCCAGTCGGCGAAATAGAGGGCACCGTCCGGACCGAAATCAAGTCCGGTTGCCAGGATGCCATTCAAAATATGCTGGTCATTATCAAGATCAAATGAAGCTCCGCTCTCTTTCAGGGAAAACGCATGAATTCCCGAGTGTGTGGCCGAGCCTCTGAATTCCGCTACAAAGAAATGCTCCCGCCACTCTTCACTCAACGCCGTACCGGGGTTGTAGACCATGCCGGCCGGTCCACTGATATAGCGGGAGATCGGCGGCAGCAAATGGGCTGCCTGGTCATCAAACCGTTCCTTGAAGTAATCCTCGTCCATCCAGACACGGTACTCATTATTTTTGGGATCATGGTACTTGCCGAACTGCCAGTTGATCCTCCAACCGCTGTCCGACCCGTCGACCAGATAGACGATGCGTTCAAATTCTCCGGCAAAATCCCCGTCATTGTCCACGGTGATCAGATTGCCATATTTGTCGAAGGTGAATTCATGCGTGTTGCGCAACCCTTTGGCGAATACTTCAAAATTGCTGCCGTCAGGCTCGGAACGCATGATTGCGCCATGACGGGGATACTCCCACCGCTTCCCGTCCTGATCCACCACATTCAAACCAATATCACCGATTGACCAGTAAATCCTGCCATCCGGACCTGTAATCAGGCTGGACATGCCGTGACCACCGTAACCGAGATGCACACCGTAGCCATGACTGATGGATTCCGGTGCATTCCAGATACCATCACCATTGGTGTCCCTTATCCTCCAGACGTCGGGCGGCAATCCGGAATATATATCCCCATTGTGATACATTACTGCACCGCCCACATCGGTTATTTCATCATAAAAATCCCAGTTTATAATGGTGGCATGGTTGGCAAAACCGTTGCCTGTTTGATCCTCCAGGAGATAAATCGGTTCCTTTTCAACTTTCAGATCTCTCCAGTCATGGGATCCGTCTTCATTATAGTCTTCCAGCCAGGTATTTTCGTCACTTCGTTCAGGAGCCAGTTCACGGCGGAGAAAGTTCCTTTTGTCTTCCACTGTGCGCCAGGTAAGGGTTTCTGTCATCCAGTCCCGGTGACTTCGAATATCGGGTACCGAAGTGCGGCGTCTGCTGGTCGTTGATACCCAGGCCCTGCCCTTGTGATCCATAAACAACTGCACCGGATCGCTCAAAAGCTGTTCCGGTGCCCAAAGTGAGATTTCAAAACCATCGGAAATGGATGGGGATATTTCATCCAACAGCCTGACGGCATGTTCTTCTGCCTCTTCATCGGTAATGGAGGTCTCCCTGGTTTCTGTTGCAATATCCGGATCGCGTTCGCAGCCGTTGCACCCGGACAAAAATATCAGAAGTACTGCAAACAGCATCAGGGTCATATAACGGCAGTTTGCAGTTGATCCCGCCAATGCACTTTTTGAATTTGTTGTCATTTACCTTCTAATGCTATGTAAAACAATGATTATGAATTGTTTCCGATTTAAAATACGTGTTCAATGTAAGAAAAAAGCGAATTCGATGTGTGATATACGAAAATATATGCAACGCTAACTGCGCAGTTCAGAATCAGCTTTATCTCGTCTCTCTTGGTCGGCCACTTGCGTTCATAGCCACTGCATGTGAGATCACCTTGGCACTCCAAACAGGTAAAAACAGCACCTTGTGCAGCTGTAACAGGATAACTGCGTCAAAAAAGGCCTAAAACCCCTTCACATGACCAGCTGTACCGAAAGAAAACAGTTGAAGTCAAAAATTTGTATCATTAGACTAGGCCAACTACTTTAAATAAATGCCATGAACCGCATCAACAGACGAGATTTTATTAAAAAGTCAACAGGTGCATTATCTTTTTTTAGTTTGCCCCTGGTTTTGACATGGATAAATAGTGAGGCTCATGCAGGAGCTGAATCGACCTGGAGAAATACATCGGGTTCCTTTTCATTTGTGACTATTCCGGATGTTCATTTGGATTATAAATGCTCCGGAGAGCATCTGTTGAAAATGGCGCAGTGGATTGTTAGTAATGCGCAAGAGCGTAACATGCACTTTGTAGCTCAACTGGGTGACCTCGGTGACAGAAGAGGAGACGGTACAATCAAAGAAATGCTACATCAGGCTCGCCTTGCATTGGAACCTGTCAATCAAGCGGATATACCTCTGACAGTCTGCATTGGGAATCACGATTATGATGAAACCAGCTCGGTTCGTGAAACGGAATGCTGGAATCAGCCGAACGCTTTGGGCAAGGCTATGTATTCCGGAAAACCCTGGTTCGGTGGAACGTTTGAAGAACAGGTTGATGAACCGGGTCTAAACCCCGGTGGTACTATCAATCATTATATGACCCTCGATGTACCGGGTACTAAATTATTATTACTGACACTGGAATTGGCTCCACGAGATAAAGTGATGGACTGGGCCGAAGATCTGGTGTTAAACCGGCACCCTTCACATGATGTTATCGTATTTACGCATTCGTATCTACATCTGGACGGACAAAGGGTGACTGATGGAACCCGGTTTAATCCAAAAGATTACAGTGCATTCAGCACGCAACCCGGCCCGGAGTATACCAATGACGGGCTGGATTTATGGCAAAAATATTTTCGCAGCTGGCCGAACCTGCGCATGGTCCATTCCGGACACGCGATCAATGAACCCACTCAGGCGTATAAGATTAGCACCGGTGATAAGGGCAACAATGTTGCAGAGTTTTTTTACAATTGGCAGAATTGGGGGTTTGATGTGAATGCCGGAAGGTTAATTCCGGGTCAGGGCACACCCTATCAGGCTACCATGTTGAAAATTTTTGATGTGGATACACGTGCAAACAGAGTGGTCGTTCAAAATCTCATGCCTGTTTTAGGAGAATCCGGAGAAGCGGCTCTGCCTGACTCGTTCGATTGGAGTTGATCCTTTCTGCACTATTCTCACAAAAGCCTGTCTCACTAGAGCCAGGTCCGAAAGGCCAAAAATTTCCGGTAATGGCCAGACTGGCGATGTTCCTTAGTTGATATTTACTGCAACGGTTTTGTTTCTTGTTTTCTGATCGGTTACATTGGGACTTAGCTGACACCATGCAGATCTTGAAGATACAACACAGCTAACAAAATAAGGCCTTGAGAGAAAATGATTACCTGTATATCCCGAATATTATTTTCAATGATGTCAAACTAAGAAAGGAAAGCAGAAATTTTTTAAACAGATGAATATACCTTCGACAAGTGGTCTGATTGCCGCCCCGTTTACCCCAATGAACAATCGCGGTGATATCCGGTTGGATCCCATCTCTATCTATGCCGATTTCCTGATTGAAAAAGGTGTGAAAGGAGTATTCATTTGCGGTACGACAGGTGAGGGACTTTCGTTGACGATGGATGAAAAA
>SLQC01000363.1 GCA_007131625.1 Balneolales bacterium
CGATGAATTTTTGGTATCTGCCACTCATTTTATTCTGGAGGCGGAAAAGTATTTTCCGGGCGACTATAAAATCCGTCGGCGTATGCAGGTAACCGAACCGATGATGGAAGAACCACTGGATCGCATTGCTAAATCGTGCGGTGACGTCAGTAAGCTGGCGGAAGATATGATCACTTTTGTAGGTGTCGTCTTTCACCGTCATCACAAGGATTACAAAACGGCACTGCTGGCGGCGGCCAATTTGGGCGGGGAAAGCGAGGCTTCCTGTTTCTATCTGGGAAGCCTGCTCGGAGCACTTGGAGGTGAATCGATGCTTCCGTACAACTGGCTTGAAGAGTATGTCGAACGTGACAGGGTTACAGCGGTTCTTGAAAAATTTGAAGAGAATATCAAGGTAGGTGCTTAGCGAATCCCCAGGTGTTGCGGGTTTTCGATAAACATATTGATCACATGTGGCGTCAAAAAATGGCTGTTTTCTGGTATTACGTTTTACAGAACAATATTCATACACACATTCATTTCTGGTGCATGCCGATGTGAAGGGTAATGCGACCGGGTTCATAGATATACATAACGTCAGATTGTGACAGGGACATCACACAAAAAATCGTCTGAACATCTGATACGAACGGAAATCCTCCTGGAAGGATATTCGCAGGGGATTTTTCCCATGGCAAGATCGCGACATGATCCGGAAGTCAAATGGTATACAGCGAACAAACGGGGAATCATTCCGCTTGATCATTTTTGTGTATCGCGAAAAGTTCACCGGAAGATCCACAGCAATATTTTTCGCCGAACCGTGAATCAGGACTTTCGCAGGGTCATAGAGGGATGTGCCGGACGGGAGTCAACCTGGATCTCGCAGCGAATCATCGATTCGTTTGAAGTGTTGCACAAAAAAGGGTATGCCCATTCGATCGAAATTTACAGGAACGACCGGCTGATAGGCGGCCTGTACGGAGTTGCGTTGCAATCGGCTTTCTTTGCAGAGTCAATGTTCCAGTTTGAAACGGATGCGGCGAAAATTGCACTTTTCCATTGTCACGACCGGTTAAAGAAAGGGGGGTTCCGGCTCTGGGACGCACAATTTTTTACGCCGCACCTGGCACAATTCGGCTGCATTGAGATCGATTCAGGAGAGTATGACAAGCTTCTGCAAGAGGCTTTGCGATATCCGGCGAAATTTGATGGCTGAACCGGCTCCTGTATTTCCACATTGTGGGAAACAGGAAATTTCAAGAACCCTGTTTCTCAACCTTTGTTTGAGATCGTTATTTACCCAATTCGCAAGTTCGGCTTTCTTCCTTGATGCAGGAAGTTTTTCGACTCCCTTTATCAGCTCACTCATTTGATCACTGTCATTTTGCGCACAGAAACCTGGCTGGCCGCCTCCAGGCGGTAGAGATAGACACCGCTGCTGATATCACGGTGTAATCGCGCATCAAACTGAACAGAATGGCGGCCTCTGTGCAGTGTCTCGTCAACCAGTTTGGCGACCAACCGGCCGGTGATGTCGAACACCTGAAGCCGGACCGTTGTGGTTTCGGGAAGTACAAATGAGATGGTCGTCTCCGGATTAAACGGGTTGGGATAGTTTTGATTCAGCTCAAATGCCAATGGCTGCTCAGCCGGAGGTTTCGTACCGACCGGCCCCATCACTTGTATGGTATCCATCAGGGGAAATTCACGGACTGCATAATTATGTTCATCCAGCTGGAAATTCACTATTTTGAAATGGATTTTCCCCGAGCTACCTGTCTTCAATTGTAGCGTCAACAGGTCATCCGGAGAATTGGATGCAGTCTTTATGGAACCGGAGCCGAACGGAACCGAAGAAGCGTAGGCAAGCTTCAATGTGTGAGGAAAATGCGGATCAAATTCATAGACCCAACCTTCTGAATCGTCCGGCCCGTTGATCGTAATTATATCCAGGAACTCCAGACCCATAGAGCTTACAGGGCTGCCGCCGGGATTTTGTGGTGGATAATCTATTCCAAGCACAAGATAAAACGAGTTCCACGTGGAATCGGACGCACCCTCAACAGACAGTATCAGATCCATTTCATAATCAGCGATTGCCAGATGATCAATGCGTAACGAAGCTGTGACCGTATCGGTCCTTTCTTCACGCGGGCTCAGTTTGGCGACAGGGTAGACGGTCCCCCCATCGTCTGCTACTTTATAAAATCGATCCCATTTCGGAGCTTTTCCCGAACCGGAAGTATCAACCGGGAACGGGGAATCATCACCATCCAAATGTCGATAAAGTAATGCGGCATCATAATGACTAATCTCACCAATTCCACTCAGATCACCGATATACCGGTCAAAAATAGTTGCCAAACCCGGATTCAATTTGTATGCCAACATACCGAGGGCATCCTCTTCCGTCAATTTGTCGTCTTTTGTGATATCCCCATACACCCATAACTGATCATGCTCAATAGCTTCACCGACCCCGGCAAAGAGTTGTTGGTTCACGGGAATCTGGTTGTTGCTGTTTACGGTGACCAGCCCCATCCATTTCAGCTCATTCCAATCGAACGGCATACGATACTTTTGCGGGTTTGCCGACGATGAGGGGATCACAAACTCCTGAATTTCCCCGCTTTTGGTCTTCGCCAATACCCCAACTCCTAATCCAAGACTGTCTTTGAACAATGCAAGAGCTGCCTGACCCTCCGCGCCAATCTCATCAGCTGAAAACTCAAAAAATCGCGCCGCTCGTGTCGGAGTTTCGACCACTTTATCAGGAAATTCCGGTAGCGAATCGTACCGGACAAAGAAATTGGCAGGTGGGTAAAACTCCTGTTCGGAAAAACCATAATAATTCGAAGAATTCTGACCGAAATTACCACCATCGTTCGATGTGTATTGGGTCGGTGCCATATGCCATAAATAGTTTCGGATGAGCGCCGATTCAAAATTGTCCCCCCGGCCGATCAGTTCCAGTTCCGTACTCATCGCCTCGTCAAAAAGAAGCAGGTGATCATTATGGATATGATTCCATACCTTCACCCAGAAATCTATTCCGAAATACTCGAGGTAGAAGAGCATCCAAGTAACATGGTTGTAGGAGTCAAGCCAGTTTGAAGCCGGGATACTGTACTCCGGTGAATGGAATATCGAGCTGCTTTTATAGATATAATTGTAATAATCGTTCACATCGGGATGAACGATATTTTCCATCATGGTGGCATCCATCTCAAGCCGTGACGGATTTCCCGCATCTCCTTGCATACAGTTGGTGGCATATTGAATGACATGCTTGAATTCATGAGCAATAGTCGTCATCAGCGCTCCAAGCCGGTTGTCTTCGAGATCGTTTTCAGGAAAACCGTCAAAATTTCTATGTACTACAAACTCAAAAGGTCTTTGCTTAACAAAAGTTCCATAAAATCCAAACTCACGATACCGAATCGTGATTACCGTATCCTGCCATTCCCCGTTCCCGATCCGGTTTCTGCACTCTTGTTCACCCTGATGCACGGTCGGGTCCACAAATCCGAGCGTTTCAACCTGATAACGGTATGACGAATCAGCATAAATCGCCGTCTGAATTACATAATCGGGAATTACCGAATCCGGATCTATACTATAGGTTGCGGGGATCGAATCGGGACCTTCTGTCGTGTATAAAATCCGGAATTTACCTGATTCGGACTCATACTCTTCAAGTTCCGGTTTATCACCCGGTGCGGCAAGCAGCTGCTTCATGCGGTTTCGGGTTGCCGGTGCCAAGTCATCGCCAGCTTCATCGTACATCTGGTGATAGGGCAGCAGGCATCGCCCGGGTGAAACCTCTGAGGTGATCTGCATCTCCACATCATCACCAAAACGCTGCTCCAGATGCTCAATCATAGTATGGCGGTCCGGTTGCGCAACGCCCAAATCTGCCGATAGGATGCAGCAAGTCAGTAACAATGTGAATCTCATGAAAATCAAATAATATCCGCGGAACAATGCAAGAGTACCATATTACCTTATTAACGTCATTTTTCCTGTTTCTTGTACATTTCCTGCACGCATCCGGTAAATATAAACGCCGCTTGCCAGTCCTTCCGCTGAAAACGGCACAGAATAGCGGCCTGGTTCCACAACTCGATCAAACATCCGGTCGACCTCCCGGCCTGTTATGTCGTAAACAATCAGGGTCACCCGTTCTGATTCAGGTACACTGAAAGTGATGGTCGTACCCGGTTGACCGGATGTCCCTGAAAACGGATTAGGGTAATTGGGTTCCAGAGTGGCGACTTCCGGAATGCTGATAATTTCCATTTCCAACGTATAGGTTATCGGTTCTTCAGAGTTTGCATTGACTATGGTTACAATAAACGAGTCAAGTTCCACTGCGGAAAATGGCGAGGTAGCTTCGAAAGTACCGTTAACGCTGTTGATTCCACCGGCACCGGTTGTAACGATCCATTCTGCAAATGTGCCATCCCGGCGATATCCCAATAAACCTACCGCCAGATGATCGTGATCATGTGAAGCCGAAATAGAGACCGGCCCGATCTGACCTGGTCCGGGTGAGAACATCCGGTATGTTCCTGACATTCGTTCCAATTGCCCGGTATCCCTATAATCTTCCGGTACAAAATCGTGACTTTGTTCCATAATTGCATCAGGGTATGCGTGTGATTCGATGAATCCGTATCCCGGAATGGTTCTTGATCCTGAAGTTGCATGCCAGAGGTTGTTGCGTGCAAATAATTCCACAAAAAGTTTTTCGCGGCTTTCGATGAAGGTTATACCGGCCGGAGTGAAAGGGTTAGTCTCGGCAGAGGCCGCTTCCAAAGGGGCTGTTTTTGACATGGCTGCTTCTGATGTGACAAGTCCAGAAGGGAAAGCTTGTTTCATGGCGTTGACCATCAGGACTATATGGTCGTCCCGGATTTCCCGCCAGGTGTCTACCCAGTACGACATTCCGAGAAATTCAGCATAAAAAAGCATCCAGGTGACGTGACTGTAAGCGACAGGAGTTGACCGTCGAGGATTGCCGAATATGCCGTTCGTCCCGCCGATGTAGTTGTAGTAATCATTGACCTGCGGGTAAACGATATTCTCCATCATGGTTGCATCCATCTCGACCCAGTTGAACGATCCTGCATTACCACGCCATCGGTTTGTTGCAAACTGAATCGCGTGTTTTAATTCATGGGCTATGGTTACTTTCAAGGCACCGAGTTGATGACCGTCGGGGTCGTCGTTCGGAGGAAAGTTGAAAAAGGTATTGTGCACGACGATGCGTATGGTTTCTCCGTCAACTACTGTATAGCCATAGGTTTGCGGACCGGTGTATTGAATCCATATGGCTAAGGATTCATCCGCCACCGGATCTTCAAAGCCGAGCTCATCCACCTGTATATCCCAGGATTCATCGGCATATTCAGCCGCATTTTCCACATAATCCGGTATCCCGGAATTGTTTGAGTCATCCGGTGGTACAGCATTATCACCGTCGCGATAAAAATATAGGCGAAACCTGCCCGATGGCGACTCGATCATTTCAGCAGTCTGTAAGTCGAATTGAAGCAGTTCATCAATCTTCCGGCGGATTTCCGGATCAATCCGGTCGTGGTACTCATCGTAAAGTAAAAGATAGGGGGTCAGACATTTAACACCGTCATCGTGAAATTTATCACCATTCTGTACTGCCGCCACCTCCGCATAGCCGGTTGATGCCGAATCTGTTATGACTTCCAATAATGTCTCGATCAACAATTCCGGCAGGGTGCTTGACGATATCGCTGATCGATTCGGGAAACGATCTGTTGAACTATCTATTGAGAGATCTTTTAAATTATCCGTTAATTGATCGTCGATTGTAATTATATCTGATCGGTTTTTGCTGCCGTGGCGATCCGGTTGTTCGGATATCACGAACCCGTAGCTGCCGGTCGCCATAAGGGTGGCAAGTAAGATTGCCAATATACTCCGCAACATAAAAGAAATCTGATCTGTTCTCGTTTAAAGAAGTTACCAAACCGAAAGGAACGTTTTCATCTGTTTATTTTTTTTATTTCTTAAGGACAGATGTAATGTCCATGACGGAAATAATCATGCTCCTGTGTGTCAAAATGGCTGGTCTGTCATGGCCATTTCATCTGATTAATATGTCATATTTTTTATGTCAGATGGAGCATCCATGTGTTTAATCATGTATCTGTGGGCCAGAAATCTCAGTCGTGGATGTTTCAAATACGCGTTTCAATGGGCATCTGGAATAGATGGATTTGTAGTTATATTAGCTGATGGCCAACGGACCAGGTGACTCTGAATGCA
>SLQC01000367.1 GCA_007131625.1 Balneolales bacterium
AGCGTGTCTTCAGCCTGGCGTATGCCATGGTAACCGAATACGGTATGAGCGAGAAAATTGGAAATATCTCATTTCATGACTCGACTTCCGGCGAAAGCAGTTTCGGCCTGCACCGGAAATATTCCGAGCATACCTCGGAAAAAATTGATGCGGCTGTGCAGTTGATCATCAAGCGAAATTATGACCGTACAAAAGCCTTGCTGAAGGAAAAGAAAAATGTGCTGATCACGTTATCGAAAACGTTGCTAGAAAAAGAAATTCTGGGTGCACACGAGTTGCTTGACCTTCTGGGGGAACGACCGCTCGGTAAATATCCCGTTTCCCTTCCCGTTATACAGATTCCCGGTGTTGAGCCCGAGCGGAACGGTCCGGCTGAAAACGAATCCGGATCTGAAACGGATGCGAAAGAAAAAACAATACCCCGGGTTTAGACATCCGCGGAACCGAATGACTGCTTATATTGTTTCATCTGTTTATACTTTTTATTTCTTAAGGACAGATGTAATGTCCATGACGGAAATAATCATGCTCCTGTGTGTCGGGTTACCTCCATTGGTATATCTCTACGCGTTTCACTGAGCATGTGTTTAAAATTTTTGATTCACAAGGTCACAGGGATCGGCCCATAAGTTTCAATCATTTTGGAGTGTAGAAACCGTAAATTGGATGCTTCGTGTCACCATGAACAATTACAGATCCTGACAATTAATTGTGTTATACGTTACAAGGAAAGAACATTTTACAGCAGCTCACCGGTTGCATAATCCGGATAAAAGCGATGCATGGAACAAAGCGGCATTCGGTCCCTGCAATCATCCGAACTGGCATGGACACAATTATGTAATCGAGGTAACGGTTTGTGGAATCCCGGATTCCGAAACAGGCTATGTCGTTGATTTGGGCAAATTGAAAAAGGTTATTTATGACCGGATTCTTTCTCCATGCGATCACAAAAACCTCAATCTGGACGTTCCATTTTTGGAGGGGGTGATTCCCTCCGCAGAAAACCTGGCTAAATCTTTCTATTTTGAATTAAAGGAAGAAATTGGGAATATTTGTATACAGGGTTCACTATACTCTGTAAAACTGTATGAAACAGAGCGGAATATCGCCTATTACCGAGAAGAATGAACTTTAGTTTTTAACAACTGATATGATTTCAACACCTGACATGATTTCAACCCGTCTGAAGCGTTTTTACGACCCGACTTTTACCATTTCAGATGCTTATAAAAGTAGTCTGCCCGATTTGCAGAATGGCCCGGCATCCCTGATAGAGGGGGCTAATGTGCCGATACAGCAGGTCGGCATATCCAATTTTCGTCTGCCACTGAAATATGCCACTCGCAACGGAGAGGTGTTAACACTGGAGACCTCCGTGGACGGTTATGTCAGTCTTGATGCCGGTAAGAAAGGCATTAATATGAGCCGCATCATTCGGACATTTTATGAGTTCAGGGACGAGGTCATTACCCGGGATGTTCTGGAGTACATTCTCAAGGCGTACAAAGAGAATCTCAAAAGCAGAGAGAGTTATTTGCGACTACAGTTGAATTATCCAATGATGCAGGAGAGTTTGCGATCCGACCTCAGCGGTTACCAGTACTATACACTTTCGCTTGAAGCACATATGAGCAGCAGGGATGAAATGCGCAATTACTTACATCTAGACTTTGATTACAGCAGTGCCTGCCCTTGCTCATATGAACTTGCCGAACATGCACGTGAAACCCGCGACGTAGCCGCAATATCACACAGTCAGCGCAGTATGGCAAGTGTGACTCTAGAGCATACCGGAGAGCTGCATCCCGAATTGTTAATTGATCTGATGCGCAAGGCTTTAATAACCGAAACGCAGGTTATGGTCAAGCGGGAGGATGAACAGGCATTTGCCGAATTGAACGGGGCGTATCAGAAATTTGTAGAGGATGCCACCCGTTTGATCTACGATCAACTGGATCGTCGGGAGGAAATACGGGATTTTGTTGTTCGGTGTTCCCATTTGGAGAGTCTCCACAGCCATGATGCCGTGAGCCGTATTTGCAAAGGCATTCCCGGTGGCATGAGGTAAGTCAACAACTACCGGAAAGGAGCGGGATATACCGGCCAAACAAAGTTGTTGCCCCTATTGCGGTATTCTGAAAACCGGTAATACCATTATGCCATGTAATTTATTCCTTGTCTTCCATCAGATCGAGAGCCTCCCGAACCAGCAGATCCTGCTCGGCAGTATGAATCTGCAGGGAACCGGTAGCAGGTGAGGCAGAAGCTACCCGGCTGGCATAAATCAGTTTCTGTTTACTGGTGCAAAGCTGCTCCAGGCGGGGTTGGAGGAAGCTCCAGCCACCCATATTCAGAGGTTCTTCCTGACACCATACAATTTCTTTGGTCTGCTTGTATCCTGCCAGCAGTTTCCGAATGCTCTCATCGGGGAACGGATAAAATTGCTCCAGTCTGGCAATCGCAATATCTTCGATTCCGGTTTCGTTCCTGACATCCAACAGATCATAATAGACCTTTCCGGAACAGATAACCAGCCGGCGAACAGACTTTTTACTGCCGACCGATTCGTCAGGAATTACTTCCATAAAGGATCCTTTGGCGAGCTCTTCAATCGTGGAAACGACTTTGGAATGACGCAACAGGCTCTTGGGAGACATGATGATCAACGGTTTTTTGTCTCTGCGGAGAGCTTGTCGTCTCAGAATATGAAAATACTGGGACGGTGTGGTGCAATTGACCACCTGCATATTGTTATCGGCACAAAGCAGCAGAAACCGCTCAAGGCGGGCAGAAGAATGTTCAGGTCCCTGGCCTTCGTATCCGTGAGGAAGCAACATCACAATCCCGCAGGTCTGTTGCCATTTTGTTTCGCTGGCAGCGATGTACTGATCGATAGTTACCTGTGCACCATTGTTGAAATCGCCGAACTGTGCTTCCCAGAGCACCAGTGCTTCCGGATGCAGACTGTTGTAGCCGAACTCGAATCCGACAACAGCAAACTCACTCAGCAGACTGTTGTAGACCTTGAATTTGGCCTGACCATCCTGCAGATTGTTCAGTGGTACGAAGTTCTGACTTTTCTCGGTTCCGTGCAGGACGGAGTGCCGGTGGGAAAAGGTTCCCCGTTCGCAATCTTGTCCGGTTAGCCTGACGGGGCGGCCTTCTGTGAGCAGGCTGCCAAATGCGAGCGCTTCAGCGAATCCCCAGTCGATCTTCTTTTGATTCTTTTCGATAATCTCATTTCTTTTGGCCAATATGCGGAGGAGCTTCGGATTGCCGTCGAAATCCTGGGGAAGGGTATTCAGTTTCCGGCCTATTTCCTTGAGTTTTTCAATATCATATTCGGTTTCAGGCAGGTTCTTTGCCCACTCTTTTTGTGTTTTATCCCTTCTCTTGATCTGATCTTTGGTGAACTTACCGGGTTTGGGGGCTTTTTTGGCATCATTGAAGGCCGCTTCCAGCAACTCATCGAACTCATCGAAGATCTGCCGTGTCTCTTTTTTGGTCAACTCATTGCGAAGGACCAGCTCGTTGGTATACCGTTCGCGAACACTGGGATGATTGTGAATCTCTTTATAAAGACCGGGCTGGGTAAAAGCCGGTTCGTCCCCTTCGTTATGTCCGTGCTTGCGGTAACAGATGAGGTCGATCACTACATCCTTTCCGAATTTCTGACGATAGTCAAGTGCCAATTTGATACTTTGTATAGCCGCTTCAGGTTCGTCACCGTTGACATGGAAGATCGGTGCAAGAATCATTTTTGCCAGATCAGATGCATATTCGGTAGACCGGCCGTCTTTTGGGAGGGTAGTGAAACCAATCTGGTTGTTGATGATCAGATGAATGGTGCCACCGGTTGTAAAACCTTCCAGTTGCGACATGTTCAGTGTCTCGGCGACCACCCCCTGGCCGGCAAATGCCGCATCACCGTGAATAAGTAAAGGAATGACTTTTTTGCCGGCTTCCTTTTCATCCATTCTGTCCTGCAGTGCACGCGCAGCACCTTCCACAACCGGATTGACCGATTCGAGATGGCTCGGGTTCGGCATTAACAGCATGTTGATTTCATTGCCGTTTTCTGCTTTGTGGACAGCGGTGGTTCCAAGGTGGTATTTAACATCTCCGGTACCCATGGCGCTCTCCGGATCGATATTGCCTTCGAATTCAGCAAAAACCTTTTTGTACGACTTGCCAAGGGTATTCACCAGCACATTGAGTCTGCCGCGATGCGCCATTCCCAAAACGACATTGGACACGTCATGAATGGCCGCCCGTTCCAATAGATAGTCCAGCATTGGAATAAGCGTATCCGCGCCTTCAAGAGAAAATCGTTTGTGGCCTATATATTTCTTGTGTAAAAACTCTTCAAATGCACTGGCCTGATTCAGTTTATGCAGGATATGACGTTTTTCAGCTTTTGTCAATCCGGGATCGTTCATCGTCGATTCCATGGTGTCTCGCAGCCAGTTCCGCTCGTCGATATCCAGGATATGGGTGTATTCCGATCCGAGGTGACCGCAATAGGTATTACGAAGGATATCGATGATATTTCGAAGGGGAGTGACTTGCTCCGATCCGCCCAACTGGCCGGCATAAAACTTGCGGTCCAAATCCCACATGGTAAGCCCATGGTAATGGAAATCGAGTTCCGGATTGTATCCGGTTCCATACCGTAGAGGATTCAGCTCAGCCATGACGTGTCCATGTCTGCGATACCTGTCAATCAGGCGACTGACCGCCACAGCTTTTTTATCCGATTCGACACTCTCCATTCCACCATCCAGATATCCGGCATATTGATCGGGCCCGAACGGAATCGGTTCGTATGGAATATTGAGTTCTTCAAAAATGGACTCAAAGAAGTTGCCTGGACCGGCCAAAAGTTCCTGAATACGTGCCAGAAAAGAGCCGGATTCCGCTCCCTGAATTATCCTGTGGTCGTAGGTGCAGGTCACATTCATCACCCTGCTGATTCCCAAGTGGCTGAGAAGCTCCTGAGACATCGATTGAAACTCGGCCGGATAGTTCATGGCTCCGGTGGCGATAATGGCTCCCTGGCCTCTCATTAACCGCGGCATGGAAGAAACGGTACCGATAGTCCCCGGATTTGTGATAGTGATTGTGGTATCCTGATAGTCCGTTATCTCAAGGCTGTTGTTGCGTGCCCGATCAATGAGCTGATGGAATGCCTCCAGGAACTCCCGAAAAGTCATTTTGTCCACTCCCTTGATGTTGGGAACCACCAGGTTCCTTGAGCCGTCCTTGTTGGGCAAATCAATCGCTATACCGAGATTGATATTTCTGGGAATGGCCCGGGCCGGATTGCCATTCTGTACAGAAATATGGTGATTGAGCTGTGGAAAATCCTTAAGCGCCTGGACAATAGCCCATGCAATGAAATGGGTCAGAGTTGCTTTGGGCTGCAGCCGCTTCTCCAGATAACTGTTGATGATCCGGCGGTCTTCCATGAGCATTTTTACGGGAATCACTCTCAGGGAAGTCGCTGTGGGCAGTTCCAGACTGTCCTCCATATTGGCGGCAATCTTTCCGGCAACGCCTTTCAGAGGCTTGTATTCAAATGCTAATTTCTTTTCATCGGCCGCACCTTCTTCCGTGAGTGCTCTTTCTTTGGATTCAACAGCTTTACCTGTCGGTTTTGTCTCCGGAGCTGCCTGCTGCTTTTTTGCTGTTTTCGTATCGGCAGTTTGTGCGGACGATTTGTCGGACTGCTCCAGCTCCCGAGTCACCCTGTCAGGTTTTTCGGTGGATTTTGCCGTTGTCGCCGGTGCTCCATTCCCGAGTTCATCAAAATAGGTTCGCCAGTATTCCGGTACCGACTCGGGATTTTCCAGATATTGCTCGTACAATACTTCGACAAGGGCTGCATTGGGGCCAAAATGTGCTTCTAATTGCTTCAAGAGTTTGGTGGAATATTTATAATTGGCGGTTTTTCAGGATAAACTTTCGGCATCTGTTCGGACGATCGCATGGAACAGATGTCATCATGGAGTTACATATAACGCAGAAACTGCTTAAATCGTTGTTTACAACAGTTGTTAATCCGGATTCTGACAAACTTCCTGCGGGACATGAACGACTTTAAGTAGTTTGAAATATATGGAGTTTGGAATTCATAAATTTTTATTGTTTGAAGAATCATTGTTCGGCAAATGGAATTGATCCCGATTTTCTGAATGTTTGGTTTACTCCATCCCGCAATTTTTCTTATACTCCCGAATTACATAATAGAACAGGTTTTTATGACGGATAAAAATATTAC
>SLQC01000384.1 GCA_007131625.1 Balneolales bacterium
AATATTGAAGGTATTCAGATTGGCGTCCGCCACCCAGTGTGGAAGTGTCCCGGTAAGATCCGGATTATGAGACAAATCCAGTGTTTCAAGATTCAGACTGCCCCAGTTATCAGGAATCACACCGCTTGCCCGTACATTGACAAGCCGGAGATGTTGCAGACCGGACCAATTGTTGGCGATCCAGTCCGGAATCGGGCCCTGAATGAAATTGTGTTCGAACTCCGGAGGCCGGTAATTTTCCGGAGCCGGGCGTCCGTCGGGTATGGGAACCGAGTATGAAATCTCAAAATGATCAAGGGCTGTGGCGGTTTGCCATATTGCCGGAATACCGCTTTCGATGCTGTTGTCGGACATGATAAACCGGGTCCAGTATTCCAGCTGGGAATATTCTTCGGGAAGGGTGCCGCTGAAGTTAACCCCCGGGAATTCGAGCCACATGAGCGAGGGCATTTCGGCTATCCAGCGCAGCATTTCGCCGGACCAGTTGCCTCCCTCCAGGCGGAAGCGCTCCAGGTTCACCATGAACTTCATAACTTCTGGAATTACGCCACCTATATTATCCTGGCCTCCGATTCCGTCCAGGCGGCGCATTGCGACCATATCCCCGAACCATACCGGGACTTCTCCCTCCCGGTTGGAGTTTGTCACGTTGAGCCGGTCCAATGAATGGGACCAAACCTGCCACCAGTCGGGGATCGGTCCCGGATCCAGGTCCAGGTTGTTGATCCCGTACTGACCTGTAAAATTCTCCATGGCCGACCAGTCAGGTAACGGACCGGTGAACAGGTTGCCGCCCATCAGCATATCCCGGAAGGAAGGCCTGTGGGCAATCCATTCGGGAATCATGCCGGTAAAAAAGTTATCTTCGATCAGCAGCCGCTCGAGTACCGGGAAAATCGTATGACCTCCGGTGCCGGTACCGCTTTGCGGCATTTCACCCTGAAGAAAATTGGCACGGGTTTCCAGGTATCGCATACCGGGCTGATTCAGCCTGCCCAATGCCTGCCAGGGCAGCTCACCGGTAAAAAGATTGTTGCGAATCCGGAGCCGCTGAAGTGTCTGTATATTACCGAACTCCACGGGAATCTGCCCGCTTTGGAGGTTCACATCATAATGATACCGTTCCAGATATTGCAATCCTTCGATTTCCGGCGGGATCGGACCGGGCCGGGTCATATTGTTCCTAGGCATATTGATGCGCCTCACACGCCATTCGGGGGCTGCATCGGTTCCCATGTTTTCAACACGGGCCACACCGATCCAAAACTCCACGGGATGGGTCAGCCAGCCGGAGTTGTCTACCCAGAAATCGCCATGCTGGGCATGATACAAAGCTACCAGGGCAAGAGAATCGTCCGGATGTACCGAAATACTAAAACTCGTAATATTCCCATCGGAACCGACTTCTCTTTCGATCACATTGCCGTTGTGATCAATCAGTGTAGCCCGGTGCATCTGAGCATCTGCACTGCAGATCGTTCCTGAAAGGATTTTCAGTGCAAATAACCATATCAGGAGTTTATTGCCAAACGGCAACGGATTTGAGATAAACCGGGTAAATACGGCCATTGTGAAGGTAAGCATAGGATATCCTCCTAACTCTTAATGTCATTAATTACATGCGAGTAAATCGGTTGCAGATAAAATTGTAGCAAGTTCCTTCATCATCGGCCCTGACTCAGGGCCGGCTTCTCAGCCATCCCCTGCATATTTCCCCATAAACAGGATGGTGTTGCTGCTGTTTTCGCGGATAAAGAAAAGAAATGGCCGGTTCAGACGGATGACCGGATGGGAAGGTCCTACACTGAGAAATGATCCTTCAACAACAGTCACTGCCGCCGCCTCACTGCCTTGTTCGTCCACTTTGATCACTGCACGATGCAATACATCGGAAATATAAAGCGGTGCTTCCGGATGGATACGTGAAAAATCGGCTCTGTGATCATCAAACGGGAGTTGAAGTCCCATGGATTCCAGATCATCCTTAAGAGACCCATAATCGAAATCAATTTCAAATCTTGGCATAAACACTTCCACCGTGTCCCGTTCAAGTTGCGAAAGCATCGC
The DNA here is from genome assembly GCA_007131625.1 of Balneolales bacterium. GTDB lineage: Bacteria > Bacteroidota > Rhodothermia > Balneolales > Natronogracilivirgulaceae > SLQC01. Next base: position 2,068 of record SLQC01000384.1, read on the forward strand.
TTCATACACCTGCGGTGTGAGTGATCCGGCAAAATCACCCAGACGCTCCGAATCAGCAGGCAGAAAGGCCGTAAACGAAAAATCCCCCTCTTCACCGTATTCCAGATCGACCACCTTCCATTCATCATTCCGGTAAAAGCGGAAATTTTCTCGCACCCACATCAGGGGGACTTCGATTTGGTCACCCGCTCCGGTTGTAAATGGCCGGTCACGGGTGTTGTCCGGATCAAACGCTATGGTCCAGTCGGCTCTGAAATAGATCGCATTAATCAGATACATCACCACATCCCTGCCAATTTGTTCGAGCATTTCATCGATCAATCCGTTTGTTTTGTCGCTGATCCAGTTGTTGATGATGTCCACTGCTCCGGGATCGGAGAAATCAAGTCCCGCTATTTCCGCGTCAAAGTATTCCTCGTTGGTTTCAAGGAATTCCCTAAGTACATCAAAGCCCTGCCGGTACCAGATCGAATTGGCAATTTCTATGCGGACCATCGGATCCAGTTGGGTTAAAAGACGGATCAGATCCCGGAAGGCCTTGTTGATCTCGTCATTGGACAGTCCTTCGTGACCGAATACATCACGCATTTGTGTATAGGTGACGCCGTCAGCACCATTCAATGCCATCCCGAAGGCCATGGAGATGCTGAGCGGAGATGCAAAAAAGCTTTGCTCCGGGATTTCTTCGGCGATCTTGTGCAGAATATCAAAAGTAAAATGATTGGCGCCATCAACCAGCACCTGCTCCTGGGCCGTCAGTTCCCGCATCTGTCCGGGAGGAGCCGGGTCCGCGTCGGCACCCGATCCGGTTATATCACAACCGGATGTCAAAACCAGGTAAAACGTCATGAAGCCGGCAAGCCATGCCACCGTCATAAGGTGTGTGTACCGGCTGAATACAAAATAAACCTTCCGGTTACCGCGATTTTTCATCGTTCACCTCAAATTTTAATAATTTCATTGTTCGGTTCACTGCGCGGCCGGATTATTCATCACGCCCATAAACAACGGCGAATTCGACTCGACTTCCCGGATCACATAGAAATAAGGCCGGTCAAAGCGAATCTGTACCCGTTGCGGGGCACTGGTTACGCCTATTTCAACAGAGGTTACGGCAGCGGCCTCGGTTCCTTCCTCATCCACCCGGATAAATGTTTTATGCCGTGCATCGCTCACATACAGATCTTCGTATTCAGGATTTATCCGGCTGAAATCAGAAAGCTCCGGATAAAACGCGTCCACCATGCCCAGCGATTCAAGCACTTTAGCCAAATCCTCCATTTCGTATTCCAGCTCGAATTTGGGCATTTCCAGGTCAATCGTCACGCGTCTGTATCCGCGGGTAATCTCATTCCATGTCTCGCGGTCCATATCACGAATCCATTCATCCACGGCGGTCTGTTCATCCGGCAGCACCAGGGTCATGGCAAAACCGGCATCGCCATAGTACAAATTCACCCCCTGCCAGTTTGAACCTGTGGCGTATTGCATATTTTCCACCTCTGCCAATCGCATCATATCCACTTCGGTTGAGGAGCCATCGGCAAGAATGAAGAGGCTTTTCCCGGTTTGTTTCGGATCAAACTGTATCGTCCATTCACCATTGAAATAGATCGCATTGATCAGGTACATCACCGTAAGCGGATCGATCGGGCCTTCCACGATTTCTTCGATCAGACCCTCCGTATGTTCCGCCACCCAGTTATTGATCATATCGACCGTGGCCGGATCATTGAAATCCGTCTGTTGAATAAGCGCATTGAAAAATTCCTGGTTGTCCCGGATAAAATCGGGATTTACATCGAAAGCTTTTCCCCTGACTTCGTTTCGGTACCAGATGGAATTGGCGATTTGAAACGTGACCTGGTCATCGAAGGTGGTCAACAGTTCGGTCAGACTGCGGGCGGCCTCGTTTATTTGCTGCCGGTCCATTCCTTCCAGTCCCAGCATTTCCTGAATCTGTTCGTATGTTTCTCCCTCGGCTCCGTTCAGAAGCATTCCGATTGCCATTACGATGCTGAGCGGGGATACAAAGTGATTGGACCCGGGTTCGGCTTCGACGACCTGCTGCATCAACTCCATTCCAAACCAGGTTGACCCGTCGATCAGTTGATTTTCATAAGTATCGAGTTCACGAGGCAGTTCCCGGCGCTCGAAAGGTTTGGGATCTTTGTTATCGTCACGTGCGCCGATAAGGTCACATGTGGTCGTCATGACCCAAAGGGTGGTAATAAATAGCATGGCAAAAGGCTTCATGACTAATACAGTTTAAGGAATGGTCATTTTGTAATTAATAAAACGGTTCAATATCAAAATAATTTGGGTATGCGTGTTGATCATTCACTCGTTATGATGTCCGTTCATTCCGTTATGATGACCAATCACTCGTTCACTATCTAATAACGAAACACCCGAAGAGCGTACCTTACCTATTGCGTTGTTCACCTCTGTTACCTATTGCAATTCCACAACTCACCCTGGATCAATAATCCCTCATACTACTTAATGCGGTGGGCATTAGACAGTGCAGTGTCAACGTAAATGACACAAAAATTTTTTAATTTAATAAGAACGTAAGTAGCATTAATTATTACTTGAACGTTAAGATCTGCTTTCAATCACGTTACAATTAACCTACACAGGGATAAAATGACTCTTTCAGCCGGAGAGACCGGTTTTTCTGCGCTCTCAACGACGTGGAAAACCAGTGGCTGATCGAGCATGATCTGTTCATCGACTATGAAATTGTTTCCGAGAGCTACGACCGGTACCCCACTCTCCAGCGATACCTGATCGAGGAGTTGATTCCGCACGGATTCGGATGGTTTGGGCACGGCCATGCCCATGACCATCAAGACGAGCTGGATTATGAAGTCGCCAAAGCCTCATTCTTCCAAAATTATGAAAGTATGAAAAGTTATGTATTAGAGCCGGTGTCCTATGGATATCCTTACGGAGCCGGTCTCCTGCCTGAAACACGAAAAGCGCTCAGGGAGTCCGGCTTTTTGAATGGACGTCTTTTCCAGCCCGAATTTGAGGGTTACGGACCCTATATCATGCCGGGTGACGAAACCGAGCCCCCGGACTGGTACGCCCTGCCCTCTCTCAGGATGGAAGATAACGATTTTCAGGGCCGTTCACAGGCGGTCAACAATCCATCGGAATTCAAGGCTCATATGGAGCAAAACATCGAGCTGGGATCGTGGCTGATCAGCACCTATCACGGCATCGGATTCGATGGTGAGACCGACGGACGCCATGAAGCCTGGGGATTCTATCGCCGGGATTATTTCTATGAAGAGATGCTGTATGTCAGGGAACAGCGGGAGCAGGGCAATGTGTGGCTGGCATCGATGGACGACGTCACCCTGAATGTCCTGCAGCGCAACGGGGCTGTCTGGGATCTTGAAAAGGATGCAAACTCCCCGCATGTAAATGCTTACCGACTGTATCTGGATGATGGCCTTGATAACGATTTTTACCGTATGCCACTGACACTGCGGCTTCGGTTCGATCCGGATTACAGGGGCCGGCATCTGACCGTTTATTCACCCGACGGCGGAGAAGTCCTGAACCGGGAGCTGATCGACTCCGGCAACATGCTGATTACCCTGCCACCGGCCGGTGTTTATTACCGGTTCATCGTTGAGGAGTGGGAGCCCGTGGTTTTCTAAGCACCATACGGCAGACCGATGTGGACAGGATTGATGTGTTTTTTGAAGGCATAAAATTAGTTAGCGAGCCAACACAAGTTTTATTCAAATTCAAAACTTTCAGTATACATTTTTTGCCGCTTCTTGGTTATTATTATAGGGTAAACAATTAATCAAGCATTACACTTTATGGATACCAAAACTAAAGATTTAAAAAGCCTTCTTCACGAAAGCATTGAGAATATAGACGATGAGGATCTGCTCCGTGTGGCGAAAAGTGTACTGGATCGTAAATACACGCCTGCCGAAAACATTGAACTGAACGAGTACCAGAAACAACGTCTTGAGAAAGCAAAAGCCAGTATTGCCAAAGGAGAGTACTTGAGCAATGAACAGGCCGACAAATTGGTATCTCAATGGCTAAACGAATGTAAGCATCCTACCAACCACGTCTTTCCTGGCAGGGTAATTCCGGTGTAGTTTGTGGATAAAAAAAGCCATGAACTCAGAAAAAGC
>SLQC01000032.1 GCA_007131625.1 Balneolales bacterium
AAGATCAGTGGAATTAGTTATTTAGTTGGGGTTAATATCCATTATGGCGGTGCGTTTGGTGCACTTTGGGTTAAAAACATTAATACAAAAGAGACGAATGAATATCATCCTCATGCCAATCCTCAACACGGTTTGAATCCAGCAACTTTAGCAGTACTTCAACGACATGTGTATGAGTTTGATACGGCACTTCATTATAAAGTGACTAATCCAGTACCTGGTGATGGTGACTGGGATAGACAATTTGCAGGCGCATGAATACAGACTTTTGAACATAATAATTGAGCGCTAAAAATGATAAAATGCAGAAAAAAATAGTCAAATCGGATACCCGGTGAATCAGGTTTCAACTATATTTCCAGTATTAGCCATATACCAGCTAATAATAATATTCCGGCATTACCCATATACCAGCATTACTCATTTGCCAGCAATACCCATATACCAGCTAATAATAATATTCCAGCATTACTCATATGCCAGCAATACCCATATGCCAGCATATACCAGTATTACCCATATACCATTCGTAACCATATAATATTCACATAATCACGTACATCTCATGAATCGAAAAAATTTTCTTAAAAACAGTATGCTTACTGGAGCGGCTCTGGCAAGCGGTGCCGGTGTTTCAGCCCAAAATCGCGTGGAACTTCGGGATTCCGACCTTCTTCAAAAACACAATTTTAAATTGAAATATGCCCCGCATTTCGGCATGTTTCGCAATCATGCAGGAGACGATCTCATTGACCAATTGAAATTCATGAATGATATCGGATTCCGAGGCCTTGAGGATAATGGAATGAGGGGGCGGGAAATACAAATGCAGGAACGTATCGGACGGCAACTTCAAGATTCAGGAATGGAGATGGGGGTCTTTGTTGCCAACACCATAAACTGGAATGAACCCACTCTTAGCAGCGGTGACAAGGATCATTTGAACCGGTTTTTGAATGATATTCGTGAATCTGTTGAGGTTGCCGCCAGAGTGAACGCCCGCTGGATGACCGTAGTCCCTGGCTTTGTGGATCTGCGCCTGGACAAGGATTATCAGGAACTGAATGTGATCAATGCGTTGAAACGGGCCTCGGAAATTTTTGAACCGCACGGTCTTGTGATCGTCATTGAACCACTTAACACCCTGCACAATCATCCCGGTATGTTATTGACAAAAACCTCGCAAGCCTATCGCATTTGCAAAGCAGTCAATAGTCCATCCTGTAAAATTCTCTATGACGCCTATCATCAGGCCATCACCGAGGGAAATATGATTCCGAATATGGATGATGCATGGGATGAAATACCTTACCTTCAAGTGGGCGATCACCCCGGACGCCAGGAACCCTGGACCGGAGAAGTGAATTACCGAAATATTTTCAAATTCGTATATGAAAAAGGCTTCGATGGAATTGTTGGCATGGAGCACGGCAAGTCCATGGGAGGAAAAGAAGGCGAAAAAGCATTGATTGCCTCCTATCTGAAAGCAGATGATTTTGAGGTATAAGACCTGGGTCTGCACAGGAATTCCCGGTGGTGCGGTGACCAAACTTGACAGGAAAGAAACTGCTCACCTCGGTATTGCATTTAATTTCAGTCGAGGTGCAAAACCGTTTCCTTCGTTGTCATCCGCAAAAAACTCCACCTTTCCTTCTTCCAGAGGCTTGAAAACAAGCGTCACCAGTTCGCTCTCAGGATACTCCCTGTAGTACATTGCCAGATTCAAAAAGACCGCCAGATTTGGATTTGTCAGACTCGCAACTCCATCCTCTAACTTTAAGTCTCCAAGAAGGATGACATCATCACGATTCATCTCAATGGCGTTGCCTGTTTCAATAAAAGCGGGTGCCATGTCGGCAGTAATATGACCATCAGGCCAAACCTGTCTCTCACGGTCGTGATCTAGTCCATAGACACGGAAGTGGCCGGATCCATCTTTGTCGCGCAGTGTCAACTCCAGTGAGGCATCGTTTAGCATCCCCGGTTCAACCATTGAGATATCAAATCTAAGCAGACCGAACTGCAAGATTTCATCCGCTTTACTTACCGTGAACGAGTTGTAACCGGATGGGTCATTGTTCTCTTGAAATCCGAAGGAACTTACGCTTGCGAAACCGCCCTGCTGGTATGTCGATTCCACAACAATTTCCCTGGTTTCCAGAGTTTCCGGTGGAAGGCTATATCGCATAAGCCAATGAAGGTATTTCTCAAGATACGTGTATCCTTCCCTGGTGTATTTCTGATGATAGGCGACTTCAGGATCGAGGCCGCGCTCTTTCTTCCATGCATCTGCAATTCCATCCCTTGCACTGCTTTGGACGGGCTTCCCATGATCGAGCTGGGGGAATGGATCACCAGGAACATCAGCAACACTTTCCGGCAGTTTCCTGGTCGTCTTGTTCATGACGTCCCGAATATAACGGTGATCATGCTTGTCACGAGTCAGGGATGAACCCGATCGGCTCAATACATCAATATAGGCCTGCCGGGCACTCACCGGTTTGGTTCTCTGCAAATCATTCAGTCTCAGATCCAGGGGGATATCCACCCTTGCAAACTTGTCGGCTCTCAACTCGATCATGAGTGAGTGTCCCACCATATACCCGGGAATTCCCTCAAATATATCTTCATCAGCGTTCTCCGGTGAAAAAGGTACATTCGGGTCCCAATCACGAACATTTCCATCAATAAATACCCGCGAGGCTTTTCCGAAAGCAAAGGAGGAAGCTGGAGGATTGTGTCCGTCAATGAGTACATTGCCAATGGCATTGACATCGGCGAGTTGTGCTCCTAGATCGGTTTCACGAGTTCCGTATTCCGGACGCGAAAAAATGTAAAAAGTGTTGTGCCAACGAAGATCTGCATTGTAGGTCACATTGTTGATAAACTCGAACCTGCCGCCCTGGAACATATTAAAGCGACCACTTTGATGAATCCCCAGATTCTTTCGGATGGTTTGGTTATAGAGGCCTTCATGGAGTCGCATCTGACCGAACCATCCTGCCAGTTGACGATCCGTCGGTTCCGCATTAATCAGGTACTGGGCGGTCAAAGGACCGTTGGACCGACTAACCAGGTTGCTGCGTGTGCCCCAACGAAGACTAAGATGACTGAGCAGTACATTCTCCGATCCATCAGTGCGAAGAATATCAAACCGATTATCGACCGATCCGTTTGCTATTCGTAAATGCGTTATTATTATATCTTCGCAGTTCGATATTCGCAAGCCACCCTGGTCGAACCGAAGCGTCACGCCATCCCCGGGTGCTGTCTGTCCCGCAATCGTTAATCTCTTTTTTTCCAGTATATTCAATTCTTCATCAAAATGAATGGTACCGCCAATATCGAATACAATAGTACGCGGTCCGTCGGCTGTTTTAATGCCATGGGCCAGGCTTCCATCTCCCGAGGAATTTGTATTGATGACATGATATACATCCCCTCCCCGGCCTCCTGGTGTAAATTTTGCCGCCCCTTCAGCTCCCGGAAACGCAGCCAAATTCTCCCTGTTCCGCGCCGCGTCGGCTGGTGATGTGTAGGACAAACACAGCGCCGTAATTGCTATACACACAGTCAATACCATCCTGACCAGACTTTTCCATCTAATAAAAGACCCCGTTTCGTTTTTCATTCCAGTAACCTTACATTAATCATGTTTGCGTCTTGATTTTTTTTGGCAACAAAATTGGCGGTTCCATAGTCGACAGAAGTGGACAAGGTGACAGATGTTGTGATTTTGAACTGCAATCAGTTGGATGACATCACAAAATACAAATTGTGTTTCATGGTAGTCAAGAACGGCCGGGGTTGCGAAACTTGGTGACTGTCCGATTTGTCAGGCATGGCGCCAATACCCCCTGATTTTGTTCAGATCCTTTTTCATAGCTCTGAATATAACATCTTCACTTTCAGTGATTTGGGTGTTTCCATGTTCAACCCCACCCAGTGGGTATTCATAGTGCAGTGATGCCGGTACATAAACGTTATATTTTTTCAAAAGGCCAAAATAATGCTTAAAATCTACCATACCTTCACCGATAGGTGTATTTACTACCCTCCATCTCCCGTCGACTTTTTCCCATTTATGATCTTTTAGAGCAACCGTTCTTATCCGAGGATGGATAAGTCTCAGTCCGTTTTCCCATCCATTACCCCCTTCCACGATAGCATGACGGATATCGTACTGTGATCCCATATAGTCCGATCGTGCATCTGAAAGCATATGGTTTTTTTCCCAAATCGATGCACCGGCATTTCGACTGGCATGATTCTGATAACAGCCAATCAGCCCAAGTTTCTCATTCAATTCGCTTAGTTCTTTAATGAGTACCTGAAACTTCGACATGGACTCCTGCATGGACTTGTCATCACTATAGCGCAAATAACCCATTCGGTAGAAGGAAAAGCCTGTTTCGGAAGCCGTTTCCAGCACTCTTCGATCGATTTCGTTATGAACATCGGTTACAGCAGTTGTCATCATGCTGCTTTTCAAGCCGGCTTTACTAATGGCATCAGCTGCTTTGGGCAGATCTGTGGTTACGTTTTCAGGCAGAACATGACCGCGAGGACGAACCGTTAAATCAACCCCATCAAAGCCAATTTCAGCGGCGGCACTTGCCATATCATCATATCCCAAAAATTGGAAGTGTTTGGAAAAAACATGAATTTCCAGAGAAGAACCCGGAGAAGACCCCTGAGAGGCAAGGTTAAAAAATTTGTGCGAAAGTAAGGGAGATAAACCGCTTACAATTACAGACTTTTTTAAAAAATCTTTACGAGATATTCCGGAGTGTTTCATCTGGTTATTTTTTTTATTAATTAAGGACAGATGTAATGTCCATGACGGAAATAATCATGCTCCTGTGTGTCGGGTTGCTGTCATTGGCATTTCATAACATATTCTTTTTTTCGAAAACGCCAAATGGTTACAGAAAATTTTTACAAACGATTTTGTACTGTGAACAAATGGCATCATCTAATCCGGAAAAACCGGGAAATAGCAGCAGGTAAGCGAATAAGCCCGTTCAGTCCAAAAAATCTTCATACCGGACCCATACGTTCCGGCCGGAATGCCAGGCCTGCCAGGTCTGGGTACCGATATTCCATCTGAACCGGTGAATAGGCTCGGCCGGCCTGTGCTGTTCAAAATTCGGGAGCTGATCGGGATGAAAAGCTTCGACGGTCAAGTCTTCATTGCTCAGATGAACGATATTGATATGGAAGGACTCCTCACCGGCCAGGGTTCCACCACCTTTCACCTCATCTACAAACCACAGACCGGCATTACCCCCGCCCCAGTGTCCCTTATCACGACGTCCTGCCGCCCAGCCACCGTGTCCGATGGCAATCATGCCTCCCGTGCCATAAGTGATGTAGTTGCCCTGGTATTCCCAGCCGACAATTTCCCCGGTTTGTTCGTCCATCAAACAATTGACAGAAAAGAAATCATCAATATATTCATGTGGCAGGTTATCTGTTAATTCCCAGGTGTTCGGCTCATAATGTACCTTCTCCAGATAGGTGTTTTCCGGCTGTTCGCTGCTGATATGCATAGGGATGGTTCGTGCATAGCTGTGATCATGGGCTTCCTTGATCAGTTTTGCTCCGTTGCGGTAAAGCACAGGCAGCCAATACTTGAGCAAATCCCGGTTTTTCAGGCTCATATTCTGCCTGACCGTTCCAAACAATCCCCTGTGCCATACCGGCAGGACATGGGTATACACCTCGCCGGCCGAAGGTTCATCCTGTGGTTCCAGCAGGTTCTTCAGCCATACATCCTGTCGGACTTCCGCGTGATGGGTTTCGTACCAGGGCCATTTATCCGTAATCAGCTCACCCTGCCAGTCCCGCAGTCCGCGGTCGGGTTGCCCCTCCCAGTTCTGGCTGCTGTCCAGGGCAATTAGCAGCAGATAATCGGAAAAACTGAGTTTGCCGAAACCGCCCCGTCCGAATCCTTCCTGCAGCGATTCGGATGCCATGTTGGGATGGGAAGGATTGAACTCACTGTAAAAGCCTTCGCTGCTGTAAGGCCAATGAAATAGCAGTTCCATCCAGTTGGCTGCAACATACTCCTGATACCCGGGTCCGGCACCCGAGAGCAGATCCGCCGGCCAGCGCAAATGGTTGCGTTGGCCCGTTTCGTGATTGCCAAGAATACTTACATGTGGAATGATCAGGTTTTCGTAAAGCAGCCCATCTATTTCCTTGTCATAATGAAAATACCCATCGGAGG
>SLQC01000262.1 GCA_007131625.1 Balneolales bacterium
CACTGGATCATATCCGGAAAATGGGACGTCAAAGTGAAACGCTAAATGTGATTTATGTCACCGATCCCGGCTGGAAACTTCTTGATGCGCTTGAACTGCAGCTGTTTATCCTGTCCGACCCGGAGAAGAAAGTGGAAGACATCATGGATGATACCTTTGTCTCTGTTTCCGCTTTTGACGACCGGGAAGAAGCTGTTCAGATCATCCAAAAATATGACAAAACCGTACTTCCAGTTGTCGATTCCGATGGTATACTGCTGGGTATTGTCACGGTTGATGACGTACTGGATGTCGCCGAAGAAGAGACAACGGAGGATTTTCATAAAGGTGCTGCCGTAGCTCCGTTGCGTACCAGTTACCGGGAAGCCACTATCTGGTCACTCTTCAGCAAGCGGATTTCATGGCTGGTCATTCTCGTCTTTGTAAACCTGGTCTCTTCGGGTGTGATCGAAGCATTTGAAGAAGTTCTGGCGTCAGCCATCGCACTGGCATTCTTCATCCCGTTACTCATAGACAGCGGCGGGAATACCGGTGCGCAGTCGGCCACACTTATGGTTCGTGCTATTGCCATCGGCGACATACAGCTGCGACAATGGTTCCGGACTGTCGGCAAGGAGGTATTAGTCGGTATTTCTTTGGGTGTAGCCATGGGTTTAGCCAGCTGGGGCCTTGGAATGTACCGGGGCGGGGCGGAAATCGGATTGGTTGTCGGAGTTTCCATGGTTCTGATCGTTTTGGTGGCCAATATCATCGGCACACTGCTGCCATTTCTGCTCACCCGATTTAACATTGACCCGGCCGTCGCCAGCAGCCCGCTCATCACCACAATTGTCGATGTCGCCGGTCTCCTCATATACTTCACCATCGCAGGTATCATACTCGGTATCACCATCTAATATCGGATGATCTGTCCATAAACCGACTTTCCAGGCGTGGATTTTATTCGAATTGCGAGTTACGTGCTTCGGTTAACAGATGTCGTACTTGCCCGGTTTATGAATTTTCAGTCATTAGATTTTTAACAGTTTTCCGACTAGCTGCAGCAAATCATCTTTTTTAAAGGGTTTGGAAAGATATCCGGCAAATCCTTCTTTGAGGTAAAAGTCAGCATCGCCGCTTAGCGCGTGTGCCGTCAGTGCGATGGCGGGAACATCGACAAGTAACAAATTACTGCGCATGACTTTCAGGGTGGAAACGCCGTCCATCCCTTCACCGAGACTGATATCCATGATTACCAAATTGAAATTCCCGCTCTGAAGCTCCTCAAGGGCTTTTTCTCCTGAGTCGACGATTTTGACATCACTCACTTGTCCCAAATATAACCGGGTGATAACGGAACTGTCGTAGTCATCCTCCACCAACAGAATCCGGGGTTTCTGCTTCTCATCACCTGCTTTTTCGCTAAAACCCTGTTCTTCGACTTTGCGGTTCTTCTCTTCTTTAAGGGGCAAGCGGATGGAGAATAGTGATCCTTCATCTTTTTTGCTGTAAACGGTGATGTTACCACCAATCATTTCCACCAGCTTGCGGGTAATGGTGAGTCCGAGTCCGCTGCCTTCGAATTTTCGTGAAAGGCCTTTGCTTTCCTGCTGAAATTCATCGAATACTTTGGGTAAGAATTCTGATGATATACCGACACCGGTATCCTGTACATCCACCTTTGCATAGCTACTCTCCCCTTCTTGCAAACGGGATATATGTACAGATACTTCGCCCTCATTGGTATATTTCAGAGCATTGGAAATAAGATTGTACATAACTCTGTTAAACAGTTGGCGGTCAATGTCGATGTACAATTCCGCCAGTTCTGTTTGCACCCTCAGATTCAGCTCCTTGTGTCGCGCAGGACGCGAATGCACTTCCAGTGCCCTTGAGATCTCTTCGACGATATTGACCCGCTCCAGCTGAATTTCCACTTTTTCTGATTCCAGCTTTGCCAGATCCAGGATGGATTCAATGGTCTCCAGCAGCCGGCGTCCGCTTAAATTGATACGCATCGCCATTTCGCGTGCCTCTCCTTCTGGCAGATCCGATTCCAGGATACTTGCAAATCCAAGTATACCGGTTAACGGTGTACGCATCTCATGACTCATATTTGCCAGCAGTGCCGTTTTCACTTGATTCATCTCCTCTGCAGTATCACGTGCGCTAATCAAATCACGCTCCACCTGCTTGCGATCTGAGATATCACGGGTATTCACCACGAGACCTCCTTCTTCAGAACTATTGATCAGATTAGATCCCACTGATTCCAAATACACCCAATGGCCTTTTTTATGCTTGAAGCGGTGCTCAACAATCTGTTCATCCATCAAACCCAGCAACACATCTTTATAATTTTTTTCTACAATAGCCCGATCATCCTGATGAATTAGTTGAAACGCATCCTTTCCCAGGAGTTCCTCCGGTTCGTACCCCAGTATTTTCTTTACGGACGGACTGACATATTGAAAGGTTCGGTTAACATCCAGCACCGTAATGATATCGGTACTATTCTGGATCAGAGTCCGGAATCTGTTTTCACTGCTTCGTACCATCTCCTCGGCTTTCATACGGCCCATATATGTGGCAATAAGCTCCGTCATCATGGCCAGCATCTGTTTTTCAATGTCAGAGCATTTGTAGTGTTGCCCAATCCAGTCGAAGCCGATTAACCCCAGGTAGCTGACGTTCCAAGACCGGAATGGAAATGCGACCATTGATTTCACATCCGCTTTTTTCAAACATTTCTTTTCGTATGAGGCTTCATCGGGCATCTCGTCTATATCGGTAAATATTATCGGCTTGCCGTCTGAAATTCGATTGTTCAGCCAGTTTCCAATTAACTCGTGATTCCGATCAATCCCATATAAACCAGGATCACGATCTTCATGAAGCCAGTCGATAATTTCGATTTTATCACACTCTGTTTCATATCCGACAGGAAAAAGGCAAAGATATGCCCGTTCGGCAGAAACGGAGCGCCCCAACAAACCCAGAATAGCGGATATATCAGGTTGTGCATCTCTGATCAATCGGATACGAATTTCATTGGCGACGGATTCCAGCCGACTCTGAATACTTTTCGCTTCTTCTTCCTTCCACTCTCGGGTAACATCCCGCAGTACGATCACAACTCCGGCCGGTTGATCTTTTTCATTTAGTATAACCGAAAACGAACCACTTACCGGGATTCGTTTATTCCGAAAATTCACCAACACGCAATCATCGGGCAGATGGACTCTTTCACCTGAGTCGATTACCAGCCGGCAGGGATTAATTACCGGTTCTCCGTTCTTCTCATGGGTAAACGAACAAAGTGACTCGATTTTTTCTCCGAGCAGGTCTGCTTCTGGTTTACCAAACAGATCTTCGGCTATCGGATTCACATAGTTTACATGAAAGTTTGCATCCGATGCCACCAGAGCGTCACCGATACTCCGGAGCGTTGTCGACATAATGTTTTCGTTCCGGTTGATCTTCCGCTGCGTTTCATGTTTGTACAACGCCATTTCGATAGTTGAGTGGATCTCATTTTCGCTGAAAGGCTTGTGCAGATATCCGAAAGGGGCCGTCTGTTTTGCCCGTTCAACGGTTTTTGAATCACCATGCGCAGTGATATAAATGACCGGGACATCCATGTGTCTGTTGAGTTCCCGGACCACCTCCACTCCGTCTCTGCCCCCGTCAAGACTGATATCCATCAAAATTAAATCCGGATTCTTTTCCAGGGCGGTTTGTATCGCACGTTCTGCATCACCAACCGGACCAATTACGGCATACCCGCTGCGTTCAAGGCCCTTGCGAATATTTTGAGCGACGATCACTTCGTCTTCAACAACCAATATCTTTTTTTGTTCCGACATCAAAACGTAATAATAAAAATTTTTACTGAAATTACAATGGTGTTGTCACTACCTTGCTTCCAAATGGTATCAGGCTCAACCGGGACAGTTTTACATGTTGAATGGCAAAAGGTATTCCAATAATCGTAATCGCAAGAACTACCGCCAGAATGAGATGGGTCAGCGCAATCCAGAGTCCACCGAGTAGTATCCATAGCACATTCAGCCCCAGTTCAAGTGGCCTGCCAAGATTATTGGAATCTTTGATTACAAGCCCAAATGGCGCCAGTCCCAATACCGACAATTTCATACACTGAATTCCGAACGGAATCCCGACAATGGTCAGACATAACAGAAAACCTCCCAAAACATACAGGAGTGCAATGGCAAATCCGCCAAAGAGAAACCACAGGATATTTGCCAGTAATCGAAGCATGGGAGTTTTTTGTTCTGATCCAGGTTGAATCGGACAATGAACTGTTCACTTGCCCGAAGTACATTTCCTTTCCGTTAAGCCGGTGGTGGCCTGTCCGTCACAGGTGCCATCAATATACATCCATTTCCCAAAGAGGAACAAAAAACTATTGAAACAAGAATATTCGACGTTGTGTAAGTCAGCAAATGACTGTCCGCGATGAAGGTTATATCCTTATTGGCAATGATTCTTATAAAGCTGTCCGTTTTCCCTTAAACTGAAATTATCTATTTTCCAGTTTGCTAACACTCAATTATTGTCCGTGAGAACTGATCCAACCCATCATATTAGGATTTTTCTGATTGCAGTGGCGGGACTGGTGCTGTTTTTTGTATTGATGTCAAATGTCCATCCACCTTCCCAAATCTCCGATCTGTCGACTCAGGAGCATATCATTGAACAATCCCGGAGCTTTCTTGAAAAATCGGATTACTCTCTCGACGAGCTCGTCCCTTTTGTCGTCTTCCGCACCAACGAAGGACTGCTGGATCAGCAAATTAGTCATTTCGGCAAAAACCGGCTGAATTTTTTCATAAAAAACGGTTTCCTCCGGTTTATCCCTACCTGGCACTGGCGAGTCACCTGGATCGCGACCAATGACTATGAGGATATTGAGATCACCATGCGGAGCTTCAAACAGCCTGTCGGGGTGCCCGTCTTTCGAACAGTTCATTCGCCGGATGGTGTCATACAGCAATTCCAACTGGAACACAGACAAGGGATTGACAAGCGGTCATCTGTGGATGAAACACCCGATACCCTCGTCTTTTCGCCTATCGAAACCGGTCCACTGGCAATCGACAAACCCGGCTATCACCTGATCAAAAAGTATCTCACCTTCACTGTATGGGATAATTATGCAATGAAGGTTGACTCTCTATTCCGGTCTGATATCCACGATGAACCGGTGTACAATATTCTTATTAGTCCACACTCAGATATATTTGAACACACCACACAGATAACCGTGGCCGTCAACCCCGTCGGCCAACTTCTCGGAATCGGACAGCATGTCACCATTAATGAGTTTACTTCCACCGGCAACGATCAGGCAGGTATAATCCGAATCATTTTTTATGTCCTCGCTATTCTCCTGCTGCTGATAATATTCTTCCGGCGCCTGTTCCTCAGGCTGATCGATGTCCGTGCAGCTGCTATATACGCCTTTATCGCACTCGGGCTCTGTCTGATGCATCTGTTCCATCTGCTGTTGCAAGTCTCTGCATTTGAGCAGATCAACCAATTTTTGCAACTGGTCGCTTTTCTTGTCACCATTTTACTACTTTGCGGACTCATCGGGTTGCTTGTATTTATGATAACCGGGCTTGGCGAGTCGTTTTCACGCGAGATTTGGCCGGACAAAATAACCAGTATATCACTGCTGCGACTCGGATATTTTAAAAGCCGGCTGGTTGGAAACTCCATTGTCACGGGCATCATGGCTGCCATGGTCTACCTCGGAATTGCATCCATAGTTTACAACTTTGTTGACAGCAGCTATCTGGGCCCACTCGACGAACAGATCTTCCATACCCACAGCTATATGCTTCCCTTATGGCAGGTTGGTATCCGCAGCCTGTTCTGGACCCTGGTACTTGCGGTCGGCTTATACGCCTGTTTCATCTCCTGGCTTGCAATCAACCGGGTCAGGAAACCTGTTCTCCTGTTGACAGGTGGTGTTGCTTTCTCACTTATGACTTCCCTGTATCTGAATACCCCGCATTCGTCCCTTGTCCTGCTTACAGGTTTTCTGCCAGGTGTGGCAATGACCTATGTTATCCTCAAATACGATATGCTCGCACTGTCCGTTTCGGTGTTCCATTTTCTTGCGATCTGGACAACGGTTGATGGACTGTTCATCTCAGGATCCCCTGATGCATTTCTGGCCTGGACTGTATTGTTCGTGACGGCGGCTCTGTTTCTGGCGGGAGGATTTCTGCTTGTATACGGTGAAGAGTACGAGCACATACCAGAACTGACACCTGATTACATCCGTGAAATTGCCCGGGAACAACGTGTGGAGCGGGAATTGGAAATTGCCCATCAGGTTCATCAGTCTTTTCTGCCAACTGACCTGCCGGAACTCCCCGGCCTTGAGCTTGCCGCTGACTGCCAGCCTGCTTTCGATGTCGGTGGTGACTATTATGATGTGATTCCGGTCGACGACACCCGTGTCGCATTTGTCATTGGTGATGTCAGTGGCAAAGGCATTCAGGCGGCATTTTACATGACAATGGTCAAAGGGATTTTTCAAAGCCTGGTCCGGGAAATACCGGAACCAATTCCGCTCTTGACTCGTATGAACCGTCTGTTTTATACCAATGCCCGGCGTGGCAGCTTCATTTCAATCTGCTACGGTCTGCTTGATCTGAACAACGGCACACTCACCTATGCGCGAGCCGGCCACAATCCCGCGATACTATTGCAGGCAGATGACAATCAGGTATCCATGCTGCGGACTACCGGAATGGCCATCGGCCTTACAAATGGTGACATGTTCGAACATACACTGACGGAAGAAAGAACTCAAATGCACACTGGTGACACTCTTGTTTTCTATACCGACGGGTACACAGAAGCTGTCGACCACAACAACCGGATGTTCGGTGACGAACGCCTTGTTGAGGTGATCCGACACAACGGACAGCTGTCTGCCCATGATTTACTTCAACATCTGAATGATCATGTCTTTCGTTTTACGGGAAAACAGCCAATCAACGACGACATGACCATGGTCATCGTCAAGTTTACCAAAAAGGGAGCAATTATTGCAGAAACAGGCGCTCCTCCGGTTAATATGGATGAATGAAACAAGTTCGTTCGTGCATCACAATCCGCGGGTGACAACGATTCGTAATTGATCCGTCTATGGGATCAGCACCGTATCAATGGCGTGGATCACTCCGTTGATCGCAATGATATCAGCAGCCACCATCAGGGCTTCATCAATGGATATCCCACGTTCATGATGATCAATTTCAAAAACAGTTCCCTCGACCGTTGAAAAATTATCCTGCCCTGCGAGGGCTTCCGAGTCAAAGGACCCGGATGAAATATGGGCGCGCAGGATATCCTGAAGTTCATCCGGATTTTCGAGCAAATCTTCCAACACCCCGTCAGGCAGTTCGTTAAACGCCTCATCAGTAGGTGCAAGGACCGTATAAGGCCCGTCTCCATTAAGTTTCTCATCCAGTCCGGCATCTTCAAGCAACGTATTGAAATACTGCATCTGGGCAAACTGGGATGCTGATTCCATAATATTCTCACCGGTTTCAATTTGTGCCTTCGAAACCGGGCTGTATAGCAGCAACATAACCAGTGCAACTGCTGCTGCTTTTATCAGAAAGTGATTTATGAACTTTAGCATATATCTCCTTTTTTTATTGCATATATCATAATCAACAAGTCGAGGACCGATTCGTTCATACTTATTCGTCTTTTTAAAGTTTTTTACAAATTGTGGATCGATTTACATCGGAACATCCGTTACAATATCAGGTGAAGAGATGACGAATATTTCCTATTATATGTTCACGAATTTTAAACAACCTGGACTAGACAGAACACGGATTCAAAATGCATAATATTGTACTCATCAGCGGCGACGGGATTGGCTCGGAAATTACAGATTCGGTAATTCGCATTTTTGAGGGTGCCGGCGTGAAAATCAACTGGATTCCGGCCTCCGCCGGAATGGAAGCTTTTAATAAAGACGGGAATCCGCTGCCGGATAAAACCGTGGAATTAATCGATACGCACAAAATAGCACTTAAGGGTCCACTCGCCACACCTGTAGGAGGCGGTTTTCGATCCATCAATGTAGCGCTTCGCCAGAAATTCGATCTCTACTGCAACATGAGGCCGGCCAAGACACTCCCGGGCGTACCAAGCCGGTTCGGGAATGTCGATCTCATCACTTTCCGTGAAAATACCCAGGGGATGTATATCGGGAAGGAAAAGTATATCGACAACAACAAGGACCACGCCGAAACCATTGCCATCGTAACACGGGAGGCCAGCGAACGCATCATTCGCTCCGCATTTGAATACGCACGCATTCATGACCGGGAAAAAGTCACGCTGGTCCACAAAGCCAATATTCTGAAGTTCACAACAGGACTGTTTCTCAAAGTGGGTCAAGAGATTGCCGAAGAGTATCCCGATATCCTGTTTAACGATATGATTGTGGATAATACCGCCATGCAGATGGTAATGCGCCCCGAAATATTTGACATCATTGTGACAACCAACCTTTTCGGTGATATTTTGTCCGACCTGGCATCCGGACTGGTTGGTGGACTTGGTGTCACCGGTTCGGCCAACACGGGCAAGGAACACGCAATTTTTGAAGCAGTTCACGGATCCGCACCTGATATCGCCGGTGAGGGCAAGGCGAATCCCACGGCATTACTGCTGTCCGCTCTGATGATGCTGGAACATATCGGGGAGGATGAGCTGGCGGACAGTATCCGCAAAGCACTGTACAAGACATTGATGAATACGGATGTAACAACTGGAGACCTGGGCGGCAAGGGGAATACCAAAATCTTTACCGATGCGGTCATTGCCAACTTGTAGGCCGGTAACCTGACAGTGCATCACTCTGCTGTTTTCGATTTAAATAAAATACTTTGCATTACTTTCTGTTTTTTATTGCCTCTTTAATAGTATATTTCAAGAGAGTAAAGCTTTCTGCGCACCAAATCATCGTGATCCTGAAAAATAAGCAGCCTTGCCGCTTAAAACCAATACTACTTGCAGGCATACCGGTACTCTTTAAAATTTGACACTTATGCCGGGAAAGATCATAGTCATATTCATGCTCTGGATCCTGATTCCCGTTTTTGACGTTGCTGCAGGTCCGAATATTGCACCACCTCCGGTCATTTCTAACGGTAACGGCAATAACTATGTGCCGATTGTCGACAACAACTCCTGTAAAGCTTTTGAAGGTACGCTCCATTATATCCTTGAAATCAATGGAATACAGCAGGATTTCCGGTATCGCATCCGGCGTGGGCTTGTGCGGATCGAGATCGACGATCCCCATATGGGAGGTACCATGACTATCCTTGCTGCACCGGATGACAACCGTATGCTTGTATTAATCCATGAACAACGCGCATTTACCGAGTTCACTATGGAAGATTTCGCCAATCATGATAATCTTCTCATTCATAAGGAGAGCCGGCTCAACCAGACGGGAAATATTCAGGAGATTGACGGCATTGAAATTTATGAATTTCTGATCACCACAGAAAACGGGGAGGAGCTCCGTTTCTGGTCACCCCGTAAAACAACCCGCTACGGCCTGTTTCAATTCCCCGATTTTATCGACCGGGTCTTGTCCAAAATGCTGAAAAAAGATCTGCCCGAGGGACTTTTCCCCTTTTCCGTCTCTTACCAGGGCAAACGCAGTACCATCGATATCACTTTGGCAGGAATTCAGGAAGAAATACTCGATATGAATCTATTCACTGTACCTGCCAATTACCGCAAACTGCCGATCATATTACCGGACTACTGAATCAGGATCTCTCATGAACCGTTTAATAACTTTTTTTGTCGTTTTCTTGTTGTCTGCTGTACTTTTTACGCTATCCGGACTTAACAAATCCGTTGATGCAAATTCCCTGACCGATGATCCCTCCGATCGCTTGCAAAAAGCGATAACACTCAAGGATGAATTTCGCGATGAGGAGGCGTTGAAAGAATTTACTTTCGTACTCGAATTGCAGGACGATCACTATACGGCGTTGTGGTATGTGGTGATGCTTCACACGACAATCGGACACCGGCCGGAGCAAAGCAGAGACCGGGAGGCGCATTATGACCAGGCCTACAATTTGGCAAAGCAATTGCTGAAACACCATCCCGACAGTGCCGGATCCCATTTCGCCTATGCTGCAGCTGTGGGACGCAAGGCACAAATTGCCGGTGCACGGCAACGGATCCGCTTGTCCACAGAAATTCGCGAACATGCGGAGAAAGCCATCGAGTTGGATCCCGAATACGCCCGTGCATGGAATCTTCTCGGTATCTGGCATCACCGCGCAGCCAATTTGTCCCGGCTGGAACGACTGGCCGCCAACGCTTTATTCGGCGGTGCTCCGGAAGGAGCCAGCAACACTAAAGCCCGCGAAGCTTTTAGACGGGCAATTGCCATCAATCCCGACTTCATTCTGTTTTATCATGATCAGGCCAATTTTTTCCTGACCATTGGTGAAAAGGATAATGCCCGAAGAACCATCAACGCCGGACTTTCACTTGATGAAACCACGAGTGACGATACCCGATGGAAGGAGAACATGCAACAGATGCTGTCGGATTTATAGATCCGACCCACTGACCGATCGTACTGTCACGTAACCCGTTCCTGTGACTTCCTGCTTTATATTACCCGATCCTGCATCATCAGCAGAGCTATAACACTCTGACCGTCGATCCACAGTTTAGCATGCGATCTCCATGATACGGATTCAGGATTTGTTCCTGCGTACTGAGCCAGTCGCCATTACCTCCGTTAACCATGGGACAGCGTTGGTGATATAACTCATTTTTCTGATGACCGATCTTCTCCACCAGAGTGATCATACCAAGTGAAAGATTCTCAAAAGTACTGCGCTGTTCTTCCACATCACTTTCCTGTGAAATATTTTCACTGTGTGTAAGTATTTCAGCACCAGTTTGTTCCAGCTGCGCAGCGAGTTCCTGACCCATATCTATTTGTAGAAAAAGTTCAGTTGCTCTGCGAAGCTGTTCCCCATGTGCAGCCGACTGAACCGCATCACCTTCTACCAGTGAGCCGGCCATTTGCAAATAGTCATCCAACATGCCGTCAAAAACCGACGCCACTTCACCGGGTATGTCTGAAATGGTTCGCGTTTGATCTATCTGTTCTGCACCCGCCTCATCATGAGAATGATTGTCTGGCATATCACTATGATGGTGATGTCCGTCATCTCCGCCGCAAGCCGTTAGCAGCATTCCCGAAAGTAATATTCCGATAAGTTTTTGCATGATTCATTCCTTTATGTATTGTTGAATTACCGTACTATATAGCTAATTGAAGAACAGGTAATGAATTAACTGATTGAACGTGAAATTCATTGCCCTGTTTTTCCAGACATTTCGAAACCGATAATCAAAGGTCAAAACACGCCTGTATCATTTTGTATTGTCACTGTTTTTTATTAAAATGGAATAATTAAAAAAAACTTTACAGAAATGGCATATTAAACGTTTTGCTGATTATGCAGCCATTTTAACGCGAGTATTGGCATGCCAATTTATCAGAAGTGATATTGACTTAAAACGATGGATTGTGAGCCAAGCTTCAATATTTGCATATGTACCACCCATGAAGAATTTAACTGTTATTATTTTATTTTTAATATTGTTAACATCATCTTGCCAACCTACCAGAAGTACCCGTGTTGAACCTTCCGTCGATCGCAGGGAAACTCTTGATGTCGAGCACAGGGTAATTCCAGGCTTTGATTCCTATTCAGAAGTAATCCCGGGAACCGAAGTATCTATAGAGATGAAACCAATCCCAGGCGGAACGTTCCTGATGGGGCGCTCGGCTGACGAAG
The DNA here is from genome assembly GCA_007131625.1 of Balneolales bacterium. GTDB lineage: Bacteria > Bacteroidota > Rhodothermia > Balneolales > Natronogracilivirgulaceae > SLQC01. The sequence goes on from SLQC01000262.1 coordinate 11,895, forward strand.
ACGGAAAAGCACCTCACGAAGGCCCTCAAAGAGAGGTGCTTGTAGACGATTTCTGGATGGCCAAACATGAAATAACCTGGGATCAGTATGATTTTTTTGTAAAAGAATCCCTTGAACAGCTTGAAGCGGAGCTGAACCCGGATACGCTTTTGAAATTCGGCATTCCGGCTGATGCTTTTACCATCCCGTCTCCTCCTTATGAGGATGAAACACATGGCATGGGGACTGGCCGATCGGGTTATCCGGCAATCAGTATCACTCATTTTGCAGCTATTGAATACGCCAAATGGCTTACTGCAAAAACGGGCAATTTTTATCGTCTGCCAACCGAGGCAGAATGGGAATATGCATGCCGTGCCGGCAATGAAACGGTATACGCTCACGGCAACAACCCGGATCAACTGGATGATTTTGAGTGGTACCGGGGTAACAGCGGACGCAGCTACCATAGAGCCGGTTTGAAAAAACCCAATACCTTTGGACTTCATGACATGCAAGGCAATGTTTCTGAGTGGACCATGGACCAGTATCTTGAGGATTATCACGAACAGCTGGAAGGCGAGGTGGCGGATAACCCGTGGTTCACTCCGGATGATCTGTACCCGAGGGCAGTACGGGGAGGTTCTTGGCGTGATGATGCTGATGATATCCGATGTACTACCCGCCAGGGGTCCACTGGACAGTGGAGCAGAGGAGATCCCCAGATTCCGCGGAGTATGTGGTGGCATACTAACGCCCCCTTTGTTGGATTCAGAATTGTGAGGCCATTGGAAACTCCCGAACCTGAAGAAATTAAGAAATACTGGATTGACCCGGTACTGGATTTTTAAATATTCATGTAACCACTACATAGAACTGATATGGAAAATAAACGAATAACTAATCAATTTTCGAGGCGGGATTTTTTTAAAACTGCATCGATGGCTGCAGCTGGAGGTGTATTAATGAGTACTCTTCCGACAGAAACTTCCGCTAACGTACAAGGCTCGGACCGGCTGAAGATTGCAATAATAGGGTGCGGTGGCCGGGGTACAGGAGCCGCGAACCTGACATTAGCACTGGAAAAAGGTGTTCAATTGGTGGCAATGGCAGATGTCTTCAGAGACCGCCTGGATGATAGTTATGACCTGCTCTCCCAGCGATACGGTGATACCGAAAAAATTGCGGTTCCCGAAGAGAATAAATTTATCGGGCTCGACTCGTACAAACATGCTACTGCTCTTGCCGATGTTGTGCTGCTTACCGCTCCTCCTGGTTTCCGACCAATGCATTTTGCCGAAGCCGTTGCCCAAGGCAAACATATCTTTATGGAAAAACCGCTTGGAACGGATGCTCCCGGTATCCGGATTGTTCTTGAATCGGCCAAAATTGCCAGAGACAAAAAACTCAGCGTGGTTGTGGGACTTCAACGGAGATATCAGGACAACTATCTTCGGGCCTATGAACACGTCCAGAATGGCGCCATAGGTGAAATTATTTCGGGTCAGGTTTATTGGAATAGCAGAGGAGTATGGGTCCGGCCAAGACTACCTGAATACACCGAGCTCGAATACCAGTTGCGAAATTGGTTTTATTTTAACTGGATATGTGGAGATCATATTCTTGAACAGCATATTCATCAGATCGATGTAGCCAACTGGTTTATCGGTGAATACCCTGTTTCTGCCCAGGGAATGGGTGGGCGTGAGGTCCGCACCGGCAAGGAATTCGGCCAAATATTTGATCATCATTTTGTAGAATTTACCTATCCAAGTGGAGCAGTGATAGCCAGTCAGTGCCGCCATCAACCCAATACATTCTTTCGGGTGGCGGAGACATTCCAGAGCACCAAAGGCCATATAAATCTGGACGGTCAAAACAGAGGATTGCTTCAGGACAGAAGCTTGAATACCATTTATGACCACGACGGCATAGACGACCCCGATCCGTATCAAGTAGAAATGGCCGTTCTGATCGACTCCATCCGAAAGGGAACGCCGGTTGACGACACCGATTTCGGTGCGAAAACAACAATGGCAGCATTGATGGGGCGTATGGCTACTTACTCCGGACAAGTTATTACGTGGGATCAGGCCATGAATGCCAAACAAAAACTGGTTCCTGATACGATGGATTGGAACTCCACTCCTCCGGTTCTGCCGGACGTGAATGGGTACTATCCGGTACCGGTACCCGGTGAAGCTAACGTTCTTGTTTAAAGGGTTTGTAACAGTTTGTTATCTCTCCGCTTGTTATTCTGATATGACAAAGTCTTTGAACCCGTCAGTATAGAATAACTGAGGCCCTTCCTGCGTCTGGATCCGGATGTGAGCTTCATATCCGTCGAGCTTATTTATGAGAGCGATTCCGTCTTCAGGCGGCATGATGTTCAAGGCCGTTGCATATGCATCGGTCAAAATGGCATCATCCCCGAAAACAGTGGCAGAAGTCGGTTGCGTTATCCCCCAACCCGTTAGTGGATTGACAATATGTGAATACCGAACGCCGTCAATTTCCACATACTGATAGAGGTCACCTGACGTCGTAATCGCTTTACATGAAAGTTGAAATGAAACAGGTGCGGAATCGTCCTCACTCTCACTCCCCGGAAGAGCCACCAGCCAGTGGTCCCTGTCTGGTGGCGGGGCACCAACCAGTATATCCCCTCCCGCATCGATTAACACGCTTAAGATGTCAAAATGCTGCATCACCTTCCATATCTCCATTGCTACATACCCTTTGGCGATTCCCCCGAGGTCAAGCTGCATATCCGGCACTTTCAATGAGATGGCGCGATCACTTTCATGAAATGACATATATTCAAACCCGACCGATCTTGACAGTTTATTGATCTCATCTTGACCGGGTATATCCGCGCGTAACCCCCGGGTTACAGCACGCCATTCATGTGAGAAAGGGCCTGCCGTAACATCAAAAGCCCCGTCGGTCTGGAGTGAAATTTCACGTGCAATCCATAATATATCGTACAACTCATCACTTACCGGGATATATCTGCCGCTTCCCGAAGCATCGGACAAATATTGGAGTTCACTGTCCGGAAGATAGTCACTGAAAATGGAGTTCAGGACTTCCACTCTTTGAAAAGATGAATCTGCAGCCATTTGAGCAAGGCCGGGATCGTTCGAATACATAGTAATGCGAAATAAACTCCCCATATGCGGTGACTCAAAGGTAAACCTGGAATCACTATCAACAGAATCCGCATAAACGGAATTTGTATTGAAAAAAAATAGCACAAATAGAACTATCAATGAAAAACATCTATATTTTACTTGTATTAGCGGGTTCTTTATTATTGATTTAAGGTACATTTATATATTCAAACTGCGTTCAAGTTCATCCCTGTTTTATGTTAACTAACATATTTTAAATATAAGAAATATGGAAAAGAAACTGGAAAAAGGGGGAATCTCCCGCCGGGATTTTATCAGCAAATCGGCAGCTGTTTCAGCCGGTTTCACTATTTTACCGAGTTATGTCGTTAGTGGACTTGGACACCGCGTTCCAAGCGACAAGTTACATATTGCAGGTGTCGGTGTCGGAGGAATGGGCTTTTCACGTCTCCGTGCTATGGAAGCTTCAGAAAACATCGTTGCACTATGTGATGTGGACTGGCGGTATGCAAGCAATTGTTTTGCGCATTTTCCCGATGCCAAACGATTTTGGGACTGGCGAATAATGTATGACGAAATGGGTGATGATATTGACGCTGTGGTTGTTGCAACCTCAGATCATACCCATGCAACGGTTGCCGCACACGCCATGACCCTGGGTAAACATGTTTTTATTGAAAAGCCGCTTACGCACACCGTCTATGAATCCCGACTTTTGACCAAACTTGCTGAAAAGTACAAAGTTGCCACCCAAATGGGTAACCAGGGTGCATCGTGGGAAGGTGTGAACCTGATGACAGAATGGATTGCTAATGGAGTGATCGGGGAAGTTAACCGGGTAGAAACCTTTACCGATCGTCCGATCTGGCCACAGGGCTTGAATACCCCCAATGTGGTACAAGAAGTTCCGGATTCATTGGCCTGGGACCTCTTCATCGGACCGGCAAAAATGCGTCCTTATAACGAAATATATACTCCGTGGAATTTCCGTGGATGGTGGGATTTCGGAACCGGCGCATTAGGCGATATGGCCCCCCACATTCTGCATCCTGTATTCAAGGCACTCCATCTTGGATATCCTACAAAAGTACAGGGTAGTTCCACAATGTTGCTCCTGGATTCCGCTCCGGTAGCTCAAAAAGTGAAATTGACATTCCCTGAGCGCGGGAGTAATATAAATGTCGCTTTGCCAAAAGTGGAAGTACATTGGTTCGACGGTGGAATTGAGCCTCTCAAACCCGAAGGCTGGCCGGCTGGAAGAAACATGAATCATCGTGGAGGAGCAGTGTTATTTTTTGGAACAAAAGATATTCTTGTTTGCGGATGCTATGGTGCTGATCCGTGGCTGTTATCCGGCAACGAACCATCTGTTCCCAAAACCGAACGCAGGGTTGAGGACGACAACCATGTAATGGACTGGGTTCGTGCCTGTAAAGAAAGTCCGGAATCTAGGGTGGAAGCCAAATCATATTTTGCGGAAGCGGGTCCATTTAATGAGATGATTGTAATGGGTGTGCTGGCGGTCCGGCTTCAGGGATTGCACAAAGAACTTGAATGGGATGGTGAAAATATGAAGTTCACCAATATCACCGATGATGAATCGCTCAGAATCATTATTGAGGATAGTTTCAGTATACAGGACGGACGCCCCACGTTTGCACAAACACGAACGGATCCGATTCATGCCCGTGAATTTGCCGAAGGACTTATCAAGCACGAATATCGTGCAGGATGGAGTCTTCCGGATATGCCCGCTTAACTACACTGGTTTATACTTGATAATGTTACTTCCAATAATAAATACAATTACTATAAGTTATGAGTAAATATAAGTTTTTACATCAACAACTCTCTTCAAAGCATTTGATTCTGATACTGTTACTGGGTGGACTCACTTTCGCGTGTGGTCCCAATGGCGAAGAATCTGTTGTACACAATACGCTCACTGATGAAGAATTAGAAGAAGGCTGGATCCTGCTATTCGACGGTGAAACCACCGAAGGATGGCGTGGATATAACCAGGCCGAGTTTCCTCCCGGGGGTTGGGCCGTTGAAGACGGATCCCTGCGCTGTATTGGTAGAGGTATGGGAGAATCCGGTGGTGAAGGTGGGGACATCCTTTACGATGAAAAATTCCACAACTTCATACTCTCCCTGGAGTGGAATATCTCAGAAGAAGGTAATTCAGGGATCTTCTATCTGGGTCAGGAAATTGAAGGGGAGCCAATCTGGATTTCAGCTCCGGAAATGCAGATACTGGATAATGAAAGACATCCGGATGCCTTGCGCGGAGTGGACGGAAACCGAAAAGCCGGTGCACTGTATGATCTTATACCAGCCACTCCGCAAAACACCAGGCCTGCCGGCGAATGGAACCATGCGGAAGTGATGGTAGACAGGGGAGCAGTTGTCCATTTTCAGAATGGAAAGCCTGTAGTTGAATATCAACTTGGAACATCCACCTGGAACAGGATGATCGCCGAATCTAAATTTCATGAATTTCCTGAATTCGGTATAAATCGACCCGGATATATCGCTCTTCAGGATCATGGTGATGATGTCTGGTTCCGGAATATTAAAATTCTGCCCCTGGATTGAGTTATAACGACTCAATTTTTTTCGAAATACAAAGTAAACAAGTGGTTCTTTGATTTGAAGGTTTTGAAGTATTAACAAGTCTTATGTCTGTTAATCGAACCTCTCAAGATTACCAAGACAGTCACATTCATGATTTTTTTTATTTCGGCTGTCCGACTAATTTAATTTCAGTATATTGAGTAATGATGGAAAGTTTGTTGATGGTCAACTCAAACTTACAGCATGAAGGGAAACCTGTGGAGGGGGGAGCACCATTCATTAGCTATTAGTTGGAAAGACCAAAAATATAAAATAAAAAAATGCGAATATTAACTCTTACGACCTTACTGTCGGCCATTTTCATAATTTCATGCACGGAACAACAACCGGATCAGGTTCAACAGGAACCGCTACTGACTGATCCAGGAGTAGTATCCTATACTTTCAGAAATCAATTCAGCGAAGATGTACCCGGGACGCTGGACATAATTAAAGAAATGGGTTTTACCAAGATTGAGTTCTCAAGTCTTTTCGGTAAAACAGCTAATGAGCTTCGGGAACTACTGGATGAAAGGGGGTTGGTATGCACTTCATATGGGGTAGGTTATAACACTCTTGTTGACAATATTGAACAGGTGATTGAAGAAGCTCAGACATTAGGAGCCGAATACGTTCGCGTGGCTTCAATTCCTCACGATCGCGACCGTGTATTTTCCATTGATGATATGAGAAAGGCAGTTGCCGACTTCAATGAAGCCGGTCGTATTCTGAGTGCTAACGGCTTACGGTTTAATTACCACAATCACGGATATGAATTTCTTCCATATGGAGACGGAACCCTTTTCGATTATATGGTTGAAAATACCGATCCTGCCTATGTGAATTTTGAAATGGATGTGTACTGGGTAGCCCATCCGGGACACGATCCGGTAGAGCTTCTGATAAGATATCCCGACCGAATCAATCAGGTGCATTTAAAAGATCTGAGTAAAAATGCCACACACGACTTTACCGGAAGTGCACCTTCACATTATGATGTCCCGTTGGGAACCGGCCAGATAGATTTTCCGGCTTTTTTAAGAGCAGCACAAAACTCAAATATCGAGCATTATTATATAGAGGATGAAACCGAAGACGTTGTTAATCGGGTGCCTCGAAGTTTTGAATATATTACGGGCATCACGAATTAAAACCGGACGTCTCACCTCACTCAATTCAGCCCGGCATGAACGTGGTATTATGCCATGAAATGGGTCAGGTTGCAATTTGGGTGGTGGGTTGTGGCAGATGAACACGACCCATAAGATTGCCAGCTGATTACCCTGGATGCTGCCATTTTTCTCTGTATTCTCTTTTCAAAAAACCGGCTGACTGCGGATTATCAATGATTGTCTTCTTTTGATTGTCCCATTTCACGATGCTACCGGTATTGTAGGCTATCGTGGCGAGTTGTACAGTGGTAGTCGAGGCAAAAGCATCTTCAACTGTGCAACTGATTTTTTTGGGGTCTTTTAACTTCACAGCATCCAGAAAATCAATTATGTGACGTGCCAGCATGCTTCTTTCTGTGGGAAGGTTCAGATCCAGGACTTCAGCATCTCTGTCGGAAGGTCTGACTACAAATCTCGTATCGGATACGAAAATCGTTGATTTGTGGCCATGGAAGAAAACACCGTTGTTAAATTCGGGGCTGATATCTCCTGCACCCCACATACGATGCTGCCATACCACAGGGGCTTTTTCAAAAGCCATATTTGCTGTAAGAGTGTCAGGTGTAGTGATTTGATCTTTAAGAGCATATATCCCGCCGGTTGTTTTAAACTCCGAAGGAATTCCATCATCCATAATATGCCTGATGATATCGATATTATGAATACCCCAGTCCACCAGGTGGCCATTGCCATACTCCTTTTCCAGCCGCCAGCTATAGTGGCCAATGCTAGGCCTGTAATCCAGTTTGGGTGCAGGGCCGCACCACTCGTCCCAATCAAGTGAGGCCGGTGGTGCCTGAATGGAAGTATCACCCGGTTGCGCCCGATAGTGGATCTGTGCTTCAATCTGAAAAATATCCCCTGCTTTGCCGTCATTAATGTATTGCTTGGCATATTTAAAAGCTTCACTCTGTCGGCGCTGGAGCCCAATTTGTACAATATTCCCTGCCTTTTCTGCCGCTTTTATCATCGCCAGCCCTTCCATTGGATCATAGGCTAATGGTTTTTCACAAAAAATGTCCAGTCCTTTTTCGCAGGCAGCAATAAACTGAAGGGCATGCCACTGAGGTGGCGTGGCGATAAAAACGGCTTCAAGCCCATTTATGTCGATCATGTCCTGATAATATTTAAAAGTTTTGGGCTTTATCCCTTGCAGTTTTTCCAGTTCCTCTGCGCTTTGCCGAAGGTGCTCACTATCTACATCGCATACAGCCAAAATTTCAAGACCGCCGCCCTCAATCGCAGCCCTGCTGATAGCCATACCGTACCGACCGGCCCCGATTAATCCTGCTTTTAATTTTCGCTCTTTGGCCTGTGTGGGAATATAAAAAGAGCTGGAGATGGCAGCTGCTCCCAGCACGGTTTTTCCAATAAAAGTTTTCCTGTTCATTTTTTTGGATTTTATTAATGATAATATCACGTATAATAAGTTAATTACCGGAATTTTAACCCAACCTGGCTATTCTTATAGAAAAATACACTAATTTTGCTTGATTTCCGCAAATGCCTTTTTATAAGTCTTTGATTTTTGGTATGGGAAAATCGGATTTGCAGAAAGTAGTAGAGTGCGGTGTATGCATTGTCTTTGTAGTTTTCGTATTTTGGGATCATGTTTATACGACAAGTCAAAAAGCAACGCAGTAAATCCAGCCGTATCTTCTTACCAGTTCAGCCCGGTGCAAGCCGAACGAATCCAGGGCAAGGTCAAACAGCGCACGATTCTCTTCCCTGGCCGGGATCCGTTGTTCAGGGATAAGAATAACCGCGATATCGTCCTGGCTTATCAACTAGTCCATACGATTCGCTATATGCTCAAACAATCCGGGCTGCATTACTACTGGAACAATATCGTGCGTCTGATGAACACCCAAACCATTCAAACTGTGGAGTTGCCAACCGAAACCAAACGCATCCGTATCAAAAAGCCGTCGGTTCCCATTGCCGAAGTCCGGCAAATTTACAA
>SLQC01000082.1 GCA_007131625.1 Balneolales bacterium
TACCATGTAGACCCTTCAAAGATGCAAGATCAATGGATGATGATTGATGCCGGTGAGAACGTAGACAGGGAATACCATGAACAAACAGAACCCTTTGATGTGGGAACGGTTACGACGCTCTCGGCCGAAAAAGCCTGGGAGCAGGTAATGGCGAATGCCGGCGCGTGGATAAGAGATGATCACGATAAGTATCTGATAAGAGAAATCAGAAACTACCGGCTTCAGGAAATTGAAGTGAAAGAAGAAGCTTACCCTTTGCCGTATTGGTGGAAAGAAGGTGGCATTGACCACCAGAATGATGTCGGTGGCTTGCCCAGGCTCAACTCTGTGACCATGCCTGAATGGATCGACACCAACCGCAACGGTATTCCCGACTGGTGGGAACAGGCTCGCGGTCTTGATTCAAGTGATCCCGAAATCGCCAACATCGACAGCAACGGTAACGGATACACAAATATCGAAGATTACATCAACGACCTGGATGCAATTGCCATCACTCGCGAAATAGCAGGGTTTTCAGGAAAGTAGGGTCTTAATATGCATGAGGGAACCATGCTGTTTGTTTTGTATTGGCATGCGTTTTCCCGTGCACTACCGCGTATAACCAGGTAGTAATCGAATAATATATTCATTGGCACCACGCCAGTTGGCATTGGGGTCTTCCGTTTCGTTCTCGAGAATTGCGGCTTCGGTGGATTCGGAAAGTTCGTCGAGATTATTCAAAGCGTTCAGTGCTTCAAATGCGACATAGACACCTTGTTCGTCAGGCCGGGCAAGTTCGACCAGATTATTCACTGCTTGTCGGCGATCTTCACGGGTGCCATAGGTAGCGAATACTTCTGCGGCAACGACTCTGACACTGGGGCTCTCGTCTCTCAACGTTTCACGTAAAGATGCCTGGGTCGCGTTAAATGCACGCCTGCCCCTGATAAGGATGCCCATGGCAGCCCAGTAACGTATGGCGGGGTCGTCATCAGCAAGACCCGTTTCAAGCATGGGCAGTGCATGATAAGTGCGTTCAGCAGCCAACTCGGCCATGGCGAAGACCCGTTCAATGGGGTACTTTTGTGGATCCTGGGCCATATCGTAAATACTGGTAGCATGCCTATTCTCCAGTTCCCAGATAGGAGTAGTGGTACCCTTGGCTCTGCGATGCATCTCAGCTTCCGGAAGGAATTGCAGGTCGCGTATGCGAATCATGTGTTCCTGGTGTGTGACACGCATGCGGTCAAGTACGTCCTGATGGTTTGGACAATTGACAAGATTGTGTATCTCATGGGGGTCGGCGACCAGATCGTACAGTTCCTCAGGCGGTTTGGGTTCCCATATCATAGTTTGAGGTGGTACAAGTTCACCGGAATTGTAGAGCTCCCGCCATTCATTCGTGGAGGCAAATGTATACATATATTCGCTGAAATGGCCATGCTTGAGATGGGGCATATAGTTGCGGATGTATATGTAACGGTCGTCTCGAACTGAGCGTACCATGTCTATCCGCTCATCCATCCGGCCGCGTGAACCGAATACATATTTCCGCGGCTCCTCCTGATAATCACCCATAAATGCCTTTCCCTGCATCCATGCTGGCGGTTCCGTTCCAATAAGGCTTAAAAGTGTTGGAGCAAGGTCGACGAACTCGACAGGCCGGCTTGTAAAACCGCCGGGCTCATAATCCTCTGGTGCAAGATGGCGGTACTTTTCGGGAATATAGACAAACATGGGCACTTGTAATCCCCGATTATAAGCCAATTGCTTATAGGTGGGCATACCTCCCCCGTGATCACTATAAACGAAGATAATGGTGTTGTCCATGAGTCCTTCATCACGGATCTGTTGAATTTTGCGGCCAAACCATTCATCCATGACCGTGACGGAGTGGTAGTACTGCGCCCAGTCACGGCGGACAACAGGTGTATCGGGGTGGAACGGAGGGAGCGGGACGTGGTCCGGATTGTGATAGGGCAAATCAGTACGCTGGCGAATACTGCTGCCATGGCTATCAGTGTTGTTAAAAACAGCAAAGAAGGGAGTGTCCTCGTCAGATCGGTTGCGATAGTGCGCTTCATTGGATGACTCGTGCCAGATATTGCGATCACCATCGGCGTGTACTACGTTGTAGTCCTCCTTGACGTTATTGGTGACATAATAACCCTGTTCTTGCAGAAGTTTGGGATACATTTGAATATTCAAAGGCATTCCGACTTCACTGCGGTGGTTGTGACCTCCCAGGGAGGCAGGATACATACCTGTAATCAGAGCTGTACGTGCGGGAGAGCAAACAGGAGAAGTAGACCAGGCGATGTCATATCGTAAAGACTGTTTGGCAAAATTATCAAGATTGGGGGTATGGGCAAAGGTATCTCCATAAGCTCCGAGATTGGGACTGATATCCTCGATGGTAAGCCAGAGGATATTGGGCGAATCGGAAACGGGTTGTGCGTCGATGGTAACTGATGTCAGGTTAAGTAATAACGCTGTTGCCGGGAGACTTCTAAAAGCTATTAATGAGATGAACGTTCTCATGGTATATGGTAAATTTGCGTATATGTTTGGGCTTGACTCTTCTATCGTGAGTTCGGTTTTCAATTTTTTCCATTTTTCAATTTAAAAAATAATTTCTTTTCTGTATGATTAAAACAGATTTAATGTGATTTTTCTTTTCTTTTAAATCTGTTTTACTATATTCTTATTCGTATTCGTCTCTCAGAACAGTAAATCCGCAATCAACGGTTGTGAGATTAGGGGAGTCTTGTAAGGAGTTATTTTCTTCTTTAAAATGATCATGAGGACCGGATTACACAAATCGACCCTGATTGTTTGATATAATGGAAAGAGGGCTTAATGAATCGGAAATCATTTTTAACAAAAATTGGTGCCGCATCCACATTTCTTGCCGGTATACCTGTTATCGGCAATTCGAAAGCCAGGAGTAAAACTTTCGAACTGGAGTATGAGAAAAAAGAAAATCGAACATTCGGCGCAAATGAGCAGATCAATATTGCCTTGATTGGTGCCGGAGGGATGGGACAAGGAAATGGTTTGTCGGCCATGCGGCACAATGGTATCCGAATGGTTGCCGCCTGTGATTTATATGACAGTCGTTTGGTGCGGTGCAAGGAGCGGTGGGGACAGGATCTGTTCACTACCAGAGATTATCGTGAGATTTTGGAACGGAATGATGTGGATGCCGTCATTATTTCATCATCGGATCACTGGCATGATATTCAAGCCATCGATTCCCTGAATAAAGGTAAAGCTGTTTTTCTCGAAAAACCTATGGTTCAGCATGTTGAGCAAGCCTATGATGTGATCCGCGCGGAAAAGGAATCTGGCAGTGTCTTGCAAATCGGAAGTCAATTTACCAGTTCGATTGTCTATCAAAAAGTGCGGGATTTATTGAATTCAGGAGAAATAGGCGAATTGAATGTTATGGAAGGTACCCGGGATCGATATTCCGCCCAGGGAGCATGGCAGTATTCCATCCCTCCCGGTGTCTCAACAGATGAAGTGGACTGGAATACCATACGAAACATTATCCCGACCCATCTCCTCGAATGGTTGAACCATCGGAATTCGTATACCATGCTCCTGATGGGTATGACATGCGCTTTGATCACTTCGGAAACTTTTTTGATGCAATTCGCGACAACAAACCGGTCCTGCAGGACGGGACCTTCGGTTTGAGAGCAGCGGCACCGGCCCTGTTGACGAATAAAAGTTACCAGGAAAATAAAATTATTAACTGGGATCCCGTGAATATGAAGTTATTATAGAAATGACCGTAAATAATTGGGTTAACCTGATGAGTCATGTAATTTTCAAAATCGGATGGAGCACCCATGGAGTAAACATGGGCAAATGTGTCAGAGATTCCAGGAATGGATATTTCATGCTATGTCAAATTCAAAAAAATGAACCTTATAATGATTATTGTTTAATCAAATGACTATGGTAAAAAAAACCGAAAATTCAATTTCACGTCGTCAATTCATTGGCAAGATGACGTTTGCAACAGCCGGTGCTGCATTGATCTCCTCATGTACAACATCATCGCGCTGGGAGACGGGTTGTTTTACCCGTCCATGGGCTGACTACGATTATCGTGTGGCGTTTGATGGTATTGCAGAGGCAGGATTTAAATTTGCCGGTTTGATGAACTACGAAAACGGCATGCTCATTACACCGGACACTGATCCGGAACGGGCTGCCGTAATGGGTGAGGAAGCAATATCACGAGGTCTTGCAATCGCTTCCGCCTATGGCCGTAATTTCGATGTAAATAATTCGATTGACGAGGGTATTGTCGGATTGCAGCGTTTAATTGATAACTTAGCGGCTTGCAACTGCCAACATCTGGTGCTTGGCGGTATCTCTTCGCCAGAACTGGTGGATGCATATTATAAGGTTATTGCCGAATGTTGCGATTATGCTGCTGATAAAGGTGTTTTCATGAGCATTAAGCCTCATGGCGGCACCAACGCCACCGGTCCCGAATGCCGAATGCATATTGAAAAAGTGGGCCACAGAAATTTTGGTCTTTGGTATGACCCGGGAAACATCTACTATTACTCCGAGGGGGAATTGGATCCGGTAGATGATGCTTCCGAGGTGGATGGTTTGGTGATCGGCATGAGTGTGAAAGATTTTCTTATGCCGAGAGAAGTCAACCTTACACCCGGTACAGGCATGGTAGATTTTCCTGGGGTTTTTACCCTGCTCAAACAAGGTGGTTTTTCAAGGGGACCCTTGATAGTAGAGTGTCTTACCATGGGTGATTTAGCCTTCATTAATGCTGAGGCAAAAAAAGCTCGACAGTTCCTTGATGAATTAACGAGTTGATACATCTTGCAGGTTTTAACCTGGCCAATTAAATCCGGAATAGTCAATAATGACATTTCTTCAGGATTTGAATGATAAGCCTGGCCTTAATGCGTAACAGAAAAAGGTCCGATGTGTATATGATTCACCAAAAACTCTCTACCCTCTTATTCCTCTTTCTGCTTTCATGCTCTTTCGCTCTCGTTCAATGTGGCCCATCCGCTCACGATGCCCCACTACAGCTGGTCGACTGGGATGAAGAAACACTCCTGAAAACAAGAGCAAAACTTGAAGAAGGTGATACCTCGTTGCAGCCGGCGCTGGATCGCCTGATAGAAGAAGCCGAACAAGCACTGCAGGCAGGGCCTTTTTCCGTCACGGATAAACCCTTTTACCACCAATGGGGATAAAAGGGATTATATGAGCATTGGTCCATTTGGTGGCCGGATTTAAACTGTTTTACATTTTATGATTCATATTGTCATAGTAAACACCCATGACAAAATTATCATGCACCTGTGTGTCAGCAATCGCTGTCATGAGTGTTTCAATAATGGCCCCGAAAGCCATGAAGCTCATAAATTCCGGGAAAAGGCTCCCAATTGAGCACCTAAATCAGTCAAAAATCCCGAGTCCCCACCGTATTCCGTTTACGAGCAATTTACGATAATACGACACTCCAAAATCTGCCGGATGACCCAATGAGGTGTAAAAAACACGACTCTCACCGGCATAGCGTGTCCATGCAATTGGTTCCACCGCATCCTCCACACTTCCGGTTATCAGCACCCTTGCTTCATTATCCAGGAGTTCGTTGTGATACACATTTCCCGTGCTGTGCCATTGCATGCGCTGGCCTTCAAGTATGGGATGTTCCACCATATGCGGAAAAACATTAACCCTTGTTCCCAAAGCGGGTGGACCATACCCCTGATTCTCACACCCCAGAATTTCCGAGACAAATTCCCACCAATCCCGGTAACCGTCAGGTATCGAACCATCCGTTTCTCGTACTGAAAAAGCATGATTTGCAGTCCTGATTCCAACCACCGGTTTGCCGCTATTCAGATAGCTCTTGATTGCATTAAGCTGCTCATCGGGCAGAGCTATACGCCGGATAAAGACAACAAGAAGATCGGCTTGAGACAATGCCTCTTCCAAACCTGAAAAGTGGAAAGCTGTTAAATCTCCATCACCGAGCAGTACAGTGGTTTCAAAATTGTGCTCGCGGCTTAGCATCCTTGCAAATCGAGGAATGGTTATATGAGCTTCATAATTATTTGAATCTTCACTGATAAGAAAAAGTATACGTGCCTCTTTCCCTTCCTGTTTGTCACTCCTCCCGGCAATAGCTTCCTGCAAGGATATCGCCACCGATAAAACCAGAATTCCTGCA
>SLQC01000315.1 GCA_007131625.1 Balneolales bacterium
ATACAACATGCGATATCGTAATATAGATTTCAAAGCTGATTCTCCCGGCAAAAAGTCCCATCAATCATACCGTGTTTGCCTGGTTCTTGTGGCAGTGCTTTTTTTCAGTGCCGTAGAAAGCAAGGCGCAGGAATTTGACCCGATTGACATATTTCTGACCTGGCAGTACGATCCGGCCACTTCCATGACCAAAGACTTGCATACTACTCCGGAAGAACCCTCGGCACTGCATCTTACCTGGCAGCAAGACCCGGCGTCCACCATGACCATCGACTGGCATATCGAACCAGGAGATCAGGCTGACCGAACTTTACGCTATAAACTTGTGGGCAGTAATAATTGGCAATCTGTAACGGCTTCCCGGCACGATTTCCCGGCATCCGAGCGTACCATTCATCGGGTGGAATTGACCGGACTGAATCCGGATAGCGAATATCGCTTCATTGTGGGTAAGTTCAGCCGTCCTTATAAATTCCGTACCATGCCGGCCACCTTAGACCGCCCGATTCGCTTTGCTGCAGGTGGAGATACCGGTCGTGGAGAAAATATGGAAAAGATGAATCGAATCGCCGCAGGGTATGATATTGACTTTGTTGCATGGGGTGGTGACTTGTCTTATGCCGACGGACGCTCAGACCGTGTTGATAATTGGTATTCATGGTTTGATAGAAATATGAACGGCTTGGTTACCGATGAAGGGCGGGTTATTCCCATCCTGACGGCAATCGGCAACCATGAAATGAAACGTCCAAGAGGTGGTAACTACTGGTATCTTTTTGACGATTATGAGCCAACCGACGAATGGCGAGCAGCCAATGCACAGTACTTCTTCAATCTCTTTGCTTTTCCGGGGCAGCCGGGTTATGGCGTGCTGGATTTCGGCGACTACATGAGCTTTTTCCTGCTTGACTCCGATCATACCAATCCTGTAAGGGGGGTGCAGTCGCGTTGGCTGGAAGGTGAGCTTCGAGAGCGCGCTCGAAGAAATGTTACCCACATATTTCCCATTTATCATATACCCGCTTTCCCCTCCCACCGCAGCTATGGAGGCCGGTCTATAACAAATGTAAGGGATACTTGGGTGCCTTTGTTTGAACAGTACGGTGTAAGGGTTGCCCTTGAAAACCATGATCACACCTACAGTCGCACACATCCCATCCGGAATGGTGAAATTTCCGAAGACGGTATCGTTTATATTGGAGATGGTGCCTGGGGAGTTGGCACACGCGAGGGTAACAGCAGAGATGAATGGTATATCGACCAGTTTGCCAGCGTAAACCATGCCATTATTGTAACGCTCAATGGCGATACCCAGGAGTATATCATGGTGGATATTGAAGGAAATGAATTCGATTCTTATACCGATAACCGATAGTACCGGCTATGCAAAATAACCACATTCGGAAGATTTGTTTTCAAATCGGTAAACTTTTGTTTGTTTTCTTTCTCATCACTTCCATCTCTATATCGATTCAGGGCTGCGGCAGAGAAGAATCTGATGAACCGGACAAACCAACAGTTTTCGAACCGCCTGTGGAACCGGAAAATGCTGTTGAGACCATGAAGCTGGCCGATAAAGATCTGAAAGTTGAGCTTTTTGCGGCCGAACCGATGGTGATCGATCCGGTTGCTATGGAGATTGATGAATACGGACGCATCTATGTGGTGGAGATGCCGGGTTATCCGCTGGATGTGGAGGGCTCTGGTCGGGTGAAGCTTCTGCAGGACACTAACGGGGATGGCTTCCCGGACCAGTCCACAGTTTTTGCCGAGGGCCTTGTGCTTCCAAAGGGGATCATGCGATGGAGACAGGGCATCCTGATCACGGATGCACCGGACCTCGTCTATCTTGAAGACAGTACAGGCGACGGTAAGGCCGATATTAAGGAAGTCATGCTCACCGGATTTGCCCGCACCAATCCCCAACACAATTTTAACAAACCCCTATACGGCCTGGATAACTGGATTTATCTGGCTAACAGCCGAACCACCAGTACGGAATTATTCCCGGAACTGTTTGGTGATCAGGGCAGCGAGGTCAGATTTTCAAATGACCCCGACGGGACCGTACTGCCACAGAATGCCAATGGTAGAAATGTACGATTTCGTCCGGATTCAGGCGAACTGGAAATGCTTTCCAGCTGGTCTCAGTTCGGCCATGATTTTGATACCTGGGGAAGGCATTTTCTTATCAGCAATGCTGATCATCATTTCCATGAGGCTATAGCGGCCCGTTATGTTGACCGCAATCCGGACTTCCCGGTTCATGAATCGATTCATCATACCCCGGTACACGGCAATGCCGCCGAGGTATATCCCATTACACTCAACCCGGAGCATCAGATGCTCACTGATATCGGAGTGATGACCTCGGCCAGCAGCATTACCTGGTATCTGGGCGGTGCCTTTGGCGAGAAGTATGAAAACGTGACCTTTGTGGCTGAATCGGTGCACAATTTGGTTCACGCCGATAAAGTGGTTGAAAATGGTTCGGCATTTGAAGCCCGACGCCTGTTTGAAGAGAAAGAGTTTCTGGCTTCCACTGATTATTGGTTTCGTCCGGTAAATTTTTATATCGGTCCGGACGGTGCATTGTATGTTCTGGATTATTACCGTCATGTGATTGAACACCCACAGTGGATGGACGATGAGGCAGTTGAGCAACTGGATCTGTATGCCGGTAAGGACAGAGGCAGAATTTATCGGATAAGCCGATCAGAGTCAGACGGTGCCGACTGGATCAACAATCTGGATTTGGGAGAGGCTTCAACTGAAGAGCTGGTGGCGTATTTGGAGAACGAAAACATATGGTGGCGCCGTAACGCTCAGCGATTGCTGGTCGATCGCCAACCAGCCTCTGCGGTGGAGCCTTTGTCTCGTCTGTTATCTCAATGCCCTATGGCCGCAGCCCGTGTTCATGCGCTGTGGACACTTCAGGGACTGGGTGCACTGGAGCCTGATCAGATTCGTCAGGGTCTTGACGAAGAGCATGCCGGCATCCGTGAGAATGCAATCCGTCTGGCCGAGCTTCACATGGAGGATAACCCTGAATTGCTTGACTATTTATTGGCACTTGAAGAAGATTCGTCGACTCGTGTCCGGTACCAGTTACTGCTGACACTGGGCTTTTTTGATGCAGAAGACATTCGTCAGGTACGCAAACAGCTTTTATTTGATGATATTGAAGATAACTGGTTTCAAGTAGCGGCACTGACGTCACCTTCGGCCCGTGATACAGACATGCTGGGACAGACTATCGCAGAGCTTGGTGATGAACAGACACCGGGGCGCCGAAACTATTTCCGTCATGTTGGAGCCATGATTGCAGCTGGTGGTAACCGCGGGGAAATGCGTGACCTGATTCGCAAAACCGCCGGTAATTTGGGTGCTGACAGACAATGGTGGCAGTCAGCTGTACTGGAAGGTTTTTCCGCTCAGATAAACAGAAGCAGATTGGATGTAGATTTTTTACAAAGCGAGCGAGAAGCGTTGTTGGACGGGTTTTTCCAGTCGGAATATCCGGAATTCAGGCCCGTTGCCCTGCAGATGTTAAAAATAACGGGTCTGCCGGACGGTAGGGAAGGACAGTCGGTAATGGAAAAAGCGGAATCAATTACCGTTGATACAGAAGCTGATGAAAACTTCCGGGCTGATGCTCTTCGATTGATAGGAATTGGCGGAGCCGATGCCTACAAGCAAATGTTGTTTGATTTGGTCCATCACTCCGTGCCTGCGGTGGTTCAGCAGGCATCATTACAGGTATTGGTCGATGTTCCCGGTGAAGATGTAGCCGAGTTTGTGCTGAACCGCTGGCCGGAGTTCACACCTCAATTTCGCGATCAGGCCGTAAACGTATTAATGACCAATCGAAATCGCCGCTCCTTGTTGTTGGATGCAGTGGAACAAAACCGGATACATGTTTCGACTATAGGCTGGAATCAGCGTGTAGCGCTGATGCGCCATAGCGGTGGCGACGAATACGATGCGGCCATGCGTGACCGTGCGCGTGCTTTGTTTAGCCGGGATCCGGATTCTCACCGCGAGATCATCGAACGTTATCAGACGGCGATATCTGAGAAACAGGGAGATCGTAGCCGGGGAAGACAGGTTTTTATGACGAGTTGTTCGGTTTGCCATCAGGCAGAAGGCGAAGGTGTAGCATTTGGACCGGATACCGGCACATTTCGTCATTGGTCTTCACGGGCATTGTTGACCAAGATACTGGATCCGAGCCGATCAATTGCCGATGGCTATGAAATGTGGCTCGTGCAGCGCCACAACAGATCTCCGGTTAGCGGTGTGATGGTGTCGGAGACGGCAGGATCAGTTACACTCAGAGATCCAGCCGGAATTGAAACGACAATTCCACGCAGCGACATAGAAACAATCAGTGCCTCCAATGCCTCGGCCATGCCCGAAGGTTTGGAACATCAAATCGGGGAACAGGAAATGGCTGATTTGATTGCCTATATCCGAAGTTCAGGTTTATGATCAAAGCGAAATAATAAGGCAATATGCATGCACACCTGGAATCAGTTATTGCATCGGATGGGTCAGAAATTAGTTGTTTTATTACTATAACCGGTTTAAAATCAATGAATAACGGATGTATCCGTTTACTTGATGCCATTGTTGGTATTACATATACTCATATGGAACTTAAAAACGGGTAAGCATCTCACAAATCTGAGAGCTATGCTGAAAACCAATCTTGAATGTATGAGTCAAACAATTAGTCACATATGTACTGCAGCAGTGCTGGTTCTCTGTTCATTCCTGATTGCAGGTTGCAATGGAGAAGTGAGACAAGCCGAAAACCTCAGGGAATCACTGACTTTTTTTGCATCCTATGAGGAAAGTTTTTCAGCTGATTTCTCTCTTGGTGACCCGAATCTGTACCTGACACCATCCTGGAATGATCGGACAGAAAATTTCGAGATATTCACAGATCAGGAAGATTTTTTTCAAATCCATCAAGGTGAAGGTCGATACGGCAACGCCTTATGGGTAGACAACAGCAACAGACCGGTACTCTTCTACCGGGGGGAAGGGAATATGGCGTATTCGACCCGTAACTGGAACGGTACGGTCTCATTCTGGATGAGAGTCAGTCCTGAAGATATTCCTGAAGGTCATTCTGATCCGGTTCAAATCACAGCAAGCAGTTGGAATGACGGTGCATTTTTTGTTGATTTTACCCGCGTGGATCCCCGTTCTTTCCGTTTTGCCTCTTTCGCGGATCGTTCCGTTTGGGATCCTGATGAACGGGATTGGGATGAAGTTCCCGAAGAAGAGCGGTTATGGTTTTATGTGGAGAAACCTCCGTTTCACAGGGATGAATGGTCACATATTGCTATTGTATTTCGCGATTACAATACACATCAGGCTAACGGCCGGATGAACGGTTATATAAATGGCAAAAAAACAGGTACACTCGATGGTCCTGAGCAGACATTTACCTGGGATCTGAACGAATTGGGAATTTGGGTTGATTATAACTTCCACGGGTACCTGGATGAACTGGCTATATTTGACCGTGATTTAAGCGATGAGGAAATTTATCAGCTTTATAGTTTGGAAAACGGCATTCGGGGAATTCTGGAATCTCAATGAGGCTCATGCCCAATAATATATGGATACTCCATGCGTACTTGTATCTCTTCCCGATGGCTGCAAACTTGTAACCGAGAAACCGGGAACCATAAAGATTATCGATAACGGGAATCCGGTGAATCAGGAAATCCGGGCAACAGAACATGGAACCAGAGGGGGCGATTTGCTACACCTGATTAAAACCCGGAAAGAATTATGGCTGGCCCTATGTTTCTCAGGGCAGGGAATACAGTAATGACTGCCCACCACTCTATCCAACATGGAGGTAATAATGAATAAAATTTACGGATCGGAAGTTTTTATTATAGTCGTAATCATATTTTTGGCTGTTCCAGATATTGCTTCTGCAGTTCTGCCCGGCACGCTTGCAGAAGCGAGCTCCGAAGGTAATCTCAGTGTAGGTGCAGCAAGAGTCAACATAACTCCGCCTTCGGATGCGGCGTTGCCCATGAGCGGTTATGGCGGTCGCGACGATGGTCATACCGGTATTCATGATTCCTTGTATTATCGTGTAATAGTTGTGGATGACGGTGTGACTCAAGGGGCTATTATTGTAGAAGAGTCGATAGGAATTACAGATCAATGGTGGGAAGAGATATCCCGGCGAATTGAATCGGAAACCGGTATTCCTCGTGATAATGTGTTGCTGGCAGGAACACATACACACGCTGCACCAACACCCATCCACAGACTGGATGATCCAAGCGAAAACATGGTAGCCTATTCCCGGGATTTATCCGAAAAAGTTGTTCAGGCAGTACAGCTGGCCAAGTCATCCCTGTCGCCCGCCCGCATGGGGGTAGGACGGGGACATGCCAACATCAACATAAACAGGGTGGCCCGCACACCTCAGGGTGGGCACTGGATCGGGTTTAATCAGGATGGCCCTTCAGATAAAACCGTTCATGTTGTTAAATTTGAAAGGCTGAACGGCGAACCTATTGCAATTTTGATTAATTACGGCGTCCATGCCGTAGTAGGTCAGTCCCGCAATTTCTTAATCTCGGCAGATCTGGCCGGTGCCATCTCCCGTTATGTGGAAGAATATTACGACAATGAGGTTGTTGTGCCTTGGACCAGCGGAACGGCCGGTGACCAAAATCCCATTGAAAGAGCTCCGAATGAAAACCTGAGAGATAGTGGACGAATTCCACCTTTGACTACCCAGGGTATGATTGTCGGCGATGAGGCTATTCGTGTTGCTGAAAATATGGACAGGATGACGAGATGGGCTGATATCCGAGGATTGCAGAAAGTGGTTTCCGTGCCCGGAAAGGAACGCAATGAGTTTGATCCGACGGGTAATTATACTTTTACTGAAGCCGATCCTCTGGAGATCCGTATTTCTCTGTTAATGATCAACAATCTGGCTCTTACCGGTGTTTCGGGTGAAGTATTGACACGTATCGGTTTGCGTCTAAAGGAAGAATCACCGTTCAATGAAACGATCATGATCACCCACTGCAATGGCGGGAGTGGTTATCTGCCGGATGACAAAGCGTATGAAAATCCGGGTTATGAAATTATTACTACCCGTGCCATGAGCGGAGCTGAAGATGCCATTGTTAACGGATTTCTGGAGCTGATGGAGCGCCGTTAATGGCGCAAAAAGTATTAAAAATACTCAAATGTATATCATGCATAAACACTTTTCCGTGCCATATCCGGATGTAAAACGGTATGCCGGTGGATCATCATAACACACAAAATCTGCGATGGACAATGAACCAGCGATGGACAATGAAAGGAATATACAGGAACAGGTTTAGCTTTTTATCCACAGGTGTTTTATCGGTGTTCCTGGCACTGACACTTTTTCAAATTCAGAAATCAGGCCAGGATAATCTGTATGATCCTGTGGCTTTATTTTTGACCTGGCAGCAGGACCCGACCACAACCATGACCATAGACTGGCACACGAAGCCGGAAGAAGATAGACTGACACGGGTGCAATACAAAAAACCTGGCGAGGATCACTGGAATGAGGTTATGGGAGATTATCACCCTTTTCCGCATACAGAACGGATGATTCATCGAGTGGAATTGACCGGTCTGCAGCCGGAGACAACCTACCGTTTCCGGTTTGGTGAGGATTCAAAGAGTTACAAGTTCAGGACCATGCCTGCAAATCTGCACAGACCCCTGAGGTTTGCTACAGGTGGGGATACGCTGCCGAGAGAGGGATTTCAAATGATGAATAAGACGGCTATGCAATATGATCCCGACTTTATGGTCTGGGGTGGAGATCTGGCATATGGCAACGGGGATCCGGCAAGGATCAAAGATTACTGGTATCCCTGGTTTGATGGTACCAAACGAGACTTGATTGATGAGAATGGCCGGGTAGTTCCTATTGTACTTGCAATCGGTAACCACGAATACTTCAATAAAGGCAGCAGCACCGTTGGTGGTAACCCCCATGGGTCCGGGATGCGGTTATCTGATGAAGAGGTTGAAGCGTATATGGAAGAACACAGTTTATCCGACCGGCTTGTGACGTTTTTTTTCGACCTGTTCGCATTTCCCGGCCAGCCGGCTTATAATGTGCTGGATTTTGGCAAGTACCTGAGTATTGTCATCCTGGATAGCGGACATCACTCATCTATTGAGGGCGGTCAGAAAGACTGGCTTGAGGGGATACTTTCAGAGCGTCGCGATCGGCCACATGTTTTTCCCGTGTATCATGTTCCAGCCTATCCATCAGCACGAAGCTACAACAGTACCAAAAGTATCCGGATTCGAGAAAACTGGGTTCCGTTGTTTGAAGAATATGGTATCCGGGTGGCCTTTGAGAACCATGACCACGCCTACAAACGTACACATCCCATGTTACAGGAAAAGATTCATCCTGACGGGATTGTCTATATGGGTGACGGCATGTGGGGCGATCCTACCTTGCGTCGCCAAAGAGATTCGGAACATCAGAACTATTACATTGACCGGTTTCAGTCGGCCCGTCATGCCATTATTGTGACACTGCATGGACCATATCAGCATTTTCTGGTAGTCCGGGATGACGGGGAAATTATCGACGAGTATCCTGGAGCACATACGGTGGCTGCTCCTCTGAGAATGAAGAGATAAGGCATGAATACGCTTAATCAGATGCGGGAAAACAGACATATGCAATATCGTGGTTTTATATCGCTTTCTACTTTACTAATCATCGCCATATTGCTTTGGTTTCCGGAGCGAATGTGGGAGGATGATTTATACGACCCTGTGGCACTGTTTTTGACCTGGCAACAGGATCCGACCACAACCATGACCATAGACTGGCACACTACACCCGAGGATGGAGAGCGTGAAGCGATATTGCAATACAAATGGCTTGGAGATCCGCCGTATCAAGCACAAGAGTGGGGATGGAGGGAAGTGGAAGCGCGAACCCACCAGTTTCCACACTCGGAACGCATGATCCACCGGGTTGAACTTACCGGTTTAAAGGCCGGAACAGAATATCGGATACGCTTCGGGGAAGATTCCAAAACCTATTATTTCAAAACCATGCCGGCTGATTTGAGGGAACCTGTTCGGTTTGTAACAGGTGGTGATACTTCTCATGAGGAACACAGGGTAAGCGCTGCTGTCATGAACTACGATCCGGACTTTGTCTTGTGGGGCGGAGATCTGGCCTATTGCAACGGAGACCCTGCCCGCGTGCATTTGTGGTATGAATGGTTTGATGGGGTAAAAGAGAATTTGATATCCGATAACGGCCGCGTAATTCCGGTTGTTGTTGCCATTGGAAATCATGAATTGTTCGGTGAACGCAGATACAGGCGGCAGGGTTTGTCGGATGAAGAGATTGAAGGAATTATGAAGGAGCATGATTTGTGGGAAGACAAACCGACCTTCTTTTTTGATCTGTTTGCTTTTCCGGGTGACCCGACGTATAACGTGCTGGACTTTGCCGATTACATGAGCCTGGTCATTCTGGATACCAATCACCATATGGAAGTAGAAGGCCGGCAAACCGACTGGCTGGAAGAGGTGCTGTCCGGGCGGGAAGGACGGTCGCATATATTTCCGGTATATCACCGGGGGGCCTATCCTTCGCACCGGTCATATTCAAATTCCCACGCCGTACAGATTCGCGATAACTGGGTGCCTCTTTTTGAGAAATACAGCGTCCGGACTGTTTTTGAAAATCACGACCATACCTACAAACGAACTCATCCCATCAGGGAAGGTGAGATAAATGGCAATGGTGTGGTTTACTTTGGTGACGGTAACTGGGGAAGAGAACCACGGGATGGTGACAGTCGCGATGAATGGTATATCGACGGATTTGCAAGTGCGTTACATGGAATATTGGTTACCTTGCAGGGACCTCATCAGCATTTTATGGTGATTGACAAAGATGGAGAGATAATCGACGAATATCCAAGGGTTTTGTACGGGCCATTGACACGTCCTTGATATTCCCGGAGCATCCGGCGCGTAAATGCGTAATGAAAATGTATCCTCTGTACATCAGAAAAGAAAGGTATGTTTTGTTATGAAACTATCTGAAAAGAATCATTTGTAAAAACTACTGTGATTTTCAGAGTGTATTTCAATACATAATATTCAAAAAGTCAGCAATAAAAAGATATACATCTCCAGGATATGCAACTTCCTGGCTAACAGATTCCGGTATTCAAAGTAATCATATTAATGATCTGATGACGGATCAAAATGGAAGAACCTGCTTTTACCCGTTTGATTATTTATGATATACCGGGCCGCAAAGTGAATTCCGTTCCCCGTATTTTTTTTTATTGTTTGTTATTATTCTCCAGAAGCTTATATTATATGACTTTATGCATAAATTGTTATATTTAATTATCTTATTCATAAAACTGAGAGGGATACTCATGAAATAAACAATGTGTATTTCAGCGGTCATTTTACTTGCGGTTTTTATGATAAGCTGTGACGATAACGTTACGTCTTCCAGCCATGACGATTCCCAGGGAGTTCTATTCTCTCACGGTGGCTCCTCCGGTACTGCACACATCAACCTATCCCCGGCAACAAGCAGGAACTTTCGCGCCCATTTAAATGGGGAAAGTGAAGTTCATGACGTTGATACCCATGCGAGAGGACAAGCGATCTTTCAACTCAGTAAAGATGTTCATGCATACGGTACAAGTTAATCGTAGCCAATATTGAAAATGTGACAATGGCTCATATACATCTGGCGCCAGCGGGTGTAAACGGATCCGTTGTAGTCTGGCTGTATCCATCCGGTCCGCCTCCTTTGGCAATTCCTGGCCGATCAAATGGGGTGTTGGCAGAAGGGGTAATTACGGACGATAGTTTGGTCGGTCCTTTAGAAGACGGGACTTTAGAAGACCTGCTGGATGAAATCAGGGCAGGAAACACCTATGTTAATGTCCATACAGATCAGGAACCTGCCGGTGAAATTCGTGGTCAGATTTTCTGATCGCCATTTCCTGCGTTTAGAGGCCATACATATAAGCAGAGCCGAAGATCGGATTCGAACCGACGACCTACGCTTTACGAGAGCGTTGCTCTACCAGCTGAGCTACTTCGGCGTGACGGAGATCACATCCCCCTGAAATGTCCGGAAAATCAATACTTGATACAATCTATAAATATACGGAGATTTCAATTTGCCTGACAAATACTCTTTGTGCTTCCGGTACCGGAAAACACAACAACCTGAAATTTTGATTTATCACACTTTTTAACTTTGTTGTCTTCCAATCAAAGTGAATCCCGAGCAGGCAACTTCCAATAGAAACTTTTCGCATCATTTTCCCTGTACCACATGATCGCACTCGCACTACTCGTCTTCACCGTCACCATCACCCTGCTCGCCTGGTTCATTGTCCCCGAATGGCAGTATAAAGGTATGCTCAAACCGTACGAAGCCTGGCGCCAGGGAAAATGGCACCAGTTGATCACTTCCGGATTTCTCCATGCCGACGGCTCCCATCTACTGATCAATATGTTCGTATTCTTCTTTTTCGGACCAGTCCTGAACCAGACAATCGGCGACGCGTCGTTTCTGGCGCTCTATTTTACCGCACTGGTCGCTTCCAGTCTCCCGACCCTTATTCAGGAGCGTGACAATCCTCGCTATGCAAGCCTTGGCGCATCCGGTGCCATTGAAGCCGTTCTGTTTGGGTATATCGTAATGTTCCCACTGAATAAAATTTACATTATTTTTATCCCGATAGGTATTCCAGCCATTATTTTTGGTGGACTCTTTCTGGTGTACAGCTATTACGAAGCCCGCAAGAAGCGTGACAACGTGAATCACGTCGCGCACATCGCCGGGGCGGTATACGGTGCTGTGTATGTGCTGCTTTTTGTGCCCGATTCGTTCACACGTTTTATCGGACACTTTGGATTATAAGTATCATCCCTTTGTTCGGCGGAATTCCTGCATGAATGATATCAGCGCCTCCACACTTTCCTTCGGACATGCATTATAGATGCTCGCTCGCATCCCCCCGACGCTGCGATGGCCTTTCAATCCACTCATACCGGTTTTTTTGGAGTCCTCAATGAACTCTTTTTCCAGTGCATCCTCGCGCAGGCGGAAGGTAACATTCATCAGAGATCGAGATTCCTTTTCAGCGGTTCCAAGGTAAAAGTCGTCGCGGTCTATTTCATCATACAAAATGGCCGCTTTGTCCCGATTCATCCGGTCGAGAGCTTCCAGCCCGCCCTTGCTTTCGATCCATTCCATCACATAATTGAAAATGTATACGCCGAATACAGGGGGTGTGTTGAAAAGTGTGCCTGCCTGGATGGGATAGGAGAGCATACTGGAAACGTTTTCCGTATGTGCTTTTCCGAGAAAATCCTTTCGGAGGATGACGATGGTAAGACCGGCCGGGCCGGCATTTTTCTGTGCACCGGAGTATAGCACACCATATCGCTTCATGTCAAGCGGATGCGAAAGGAAATCGGAGGAGGCATCGCATGCGAGAGGTAGCCCGTTGGAAACCGGCTCATTGCGAAACTGTGTACCGAAAATGGTGTTGTTAGAGGTGAAGTGCAGGTATTCGCCCTTGCCGGAGAATTTCAACTCTTCATCGCGTGGTATTCGGTTGAAGTTGGTCGATTCTGAACTGAAGGCAGTGTGCACATCCCCGAACACTTTGGCTTCCTTGATCGCTTTTTTCGACCAGCTTCCGGTGTTGATGTAATCGGCGGTTTTGCCAAACATAAAATTGTACGGGACCATTAGAAATTGAAGGCTGGCACCACCCTGATAGAAAAGTATTTCGAAATCGTCACCGAGTCCGAGGATGCGGGTGAGTCGTTCCCGCGCCTTACGGTCCACTTCAGTGTATTCGGGGCCGCGGTGGCTCATTTCGATTATCGACGACCCGGATCCCTGATAGTCGACAAGTTCACTTTGTGCTTTTTGCAATACTTCGAGGGGTAGCACAGCCGGGCCGGCACTGAAGTTATGGGCTCTGTTTGGTGTCATGGTTTCAATAGTTTTGTCAATAAATATGAATTGATCTGTGATAGTTATTTTGTGTGAGTTAAAGCGTAAGTGTCAAATGATTAAAAAGTGAAAACGGATTTTTAAAATGTGTGCACCAGCAGGCCGGAGCGCAGCTTGGGTTCAAACCAGGTCGATTTCGGTGGCATCAGCTGGCCGGAGTCGGCTACCGCAATCAGTTCATCGACACTGGTCGGGTATAAACTGATAGCCAGTTCGGCTTTCCCCTGATCGACCAGCCGCTTAAGCTCTTCAGTCCCGCGAATCCCGCCGACATACACGAGGTTTGGGTCGGTTCGCTGGTTTTCAATGCCCAACAGGGGCAGAAGAATGTGTTTGTGAAGTCTGGAGACATCAAGCTGTTCCACGGTATCGGCGGATGAATTGGAAGGCAGGTCAACTCCAAGCCAGGTACCATCGGCATAGAGGCTGATCCGGCCTGGTTTTTGAGGTAAGGGTGCGATATTTTTCACAACCTCAAAGGTGTTCTGAAGTCGCTCTGAAAAATTGTCAGGTATGTTTTTAACCATACGGTTGTATGACATGATCCTCATCTCATCCATCGGAATGATAACTGCTGGAAAAAATTCAAATTCGTCATCGCCGTAATCACCCTTGCGCAGTTTTTCAGCCACGCGGGATGCGCTTTTGCAGCGATGGTGTCCGTCGGCGACATAGAGTTTGTCGATTTCTTTAAATGCTTCAACAAATGCGTCGGTATCGCGGATCTGCCAGACGCGGTGGATTACCCCATCAGATGCGGTAAAGGCGTAAATAGGTTCGGATGCGGAAAGTACCCGATTGGTGAGCCGGGTAAGTATTTCGCTGCCCTTGCAGATAAGCATCACCGGCTCGGCATGTGCACGTTGCGTCAGTATATGGCGCGTGCGGTCGTCTTCTTTGTCGGGTCGTGTCAATTCGTGCTTCAGAATCCGGTCCTGGTCATAATCCTTAACTGATACGCAGGTGAATAGCCCGGTTTGGGTATGGGTCCCCATTTGTTGTTGATAGAGGTAGAGCTGTGGTCGGGAATCCTGAACCAGTACTCCACTGTCCTGCATCTGCTTCAGGTTGTAAGCTCCGGTATGATAAACCGCATTGGAATAGAGGTCAGTACCTTCAGGGAGATCGATTTCAGGCCGGATTACATGTAGAAAGCTGTCAGGCCGGCTTTCCGCCAGTGAACGGGCTTCCGCAGTGTCAATGACATCGTAAGGGACACAAGCAATTTGTTCAACCTTGTCCGGATCAGGACGCCAGGCTTTAAACGGATGGATGGAGATCATGTCAGAAAAAGGAGGAAATTTAAAGAAAAAGTTGAAGATTTCCGATGATGGCATTAAAATACGAAATTGAGCAGCAATGTGAAGGCTGGACAACCGGATGATAGCGCTTTTAATTTGATAAATTTTACCAAAGAGGAAAACTTAATGTCCGATCAGGGAAAAAATAATATCAATGTTGAGAAACAGGATCAGGTTCTTTTCATAATGTTGATACAGCAACATCAGAAAATTGCCATGATGGGTCTGGGAGAACAGGAGAATCCGGCGACCGGTAGGAAGGAGAAGGATTTAAAAGCTGTGAAGTATGCCATAGACACATTGACGATGCTGAATAAATTTATGGCGGGGAATCTTACACCGGAGATGAACAACTACCTGGCGACTACCCTTAAAGAGCTGCGTGACAAGTATGCGGATACCGGAAGAGATGGTAACGGCAACCCGCCGGACAGTCTGCAGTTTCCCGGAAATTAACAGGTGTTGCAAATCGGAATGTGTCTGGGAATGAGAAGGTGTCTGGGAATGAGAAGGTGTCTGGGAATGAGAAGGTGATTGGGATTGAGAAGGTGTCTGGGAATGAGAAGGTGTCTGCAAGTCAGCAACTGTCTGGGGAGTCTGCAGGTGACTGGGAATCAGCTAATTTCCAAGTATTAAGAATAAAGTAACCGTGACAGTGATCGAATACAAAGGATGTTGTGACTGAATCAATGGAAATAACGGCCGGTGGCGGCGTGGTATTTCGTCGTAAGAATTATTATACGGAGATTTTGATGATTCATCGCCACGGGGTGTGGGATCTGCCAAAGGGAAAGATCGAGCCGGATGAAACGGTTGAGGAGGGTGCTCTGCGGGAGGTCTGCGAGGAAACTGGATGCAGTGACCTACGTGTCCGTTTTCCATTGGGTGTTACGCAACATGGTTACAAGGAGAACGGCATGACTGTACTAAAAAAAACCTGGTGGTATGCTATGGAGTCAGGCCGGCCGGAATTAAAACCGCAACAAAGCGAGCAGATTGATGCACTGGAGTGGGTGGAAATCGGAGAGGCAATCGACAAAGTGCATTTTGATAATCTGAAAAAGGTTCTGAAACGATTCTCGGAGGAGTTATTGCGACGCAAATAACGCGCTCTGCCGGAGGGGTAATGCGAGGGGGTTACAGAAATTAATCCAGGCGGAACATAATCGGCAACTGAAACTGTACCCGTACCGCTCGGCCACGCTGACGGCCTGGAGTCCATTCTACTGATTCAATTGCTTCAATTGCTGCTTCGTCACATCCGCCACCTATACCACGAATAATCTGGGTATCACGGACCTGACCGTTTTCATTCACAATAAACTGAACAATTACACGTCCTTCGATTCCAGCTCTGCGGGCGGCATCTGGGTACTGCATATTCTCATAAATGGCTTGCATTCCACCTATTGGTTCGGGCATGTCTTCAACTACCTGGAACACCTCAAATTCTTCTTCATCATCTTCATCTTCCGGAGGT
The DNA here is from genome assembly GCA_007131625.1 of Balneolales bacterium. Taxonomy (GTDB): domain Bacteria; phylum Bacteroidota; class Rhodothermia; order Balneolales; family Natronogracilivirgulaceae; genus SLQC01. The sequence goes on from SLQC01000315.1 coordinate 15,872, forward strand.
GGTGGTGGGGGCATGTCAAGCGGTGCTTCGAGATCCATGTCAGCATCCAGATCAAAAAATTGATCTTCGATAATTTCATCATCCGGCACCGGTTCCGGTTGTGGCGGACGGGGTGGAGGTGGTGGGGTTTCCTGCTGATCCGTACGGATGATTTCCTCCATTTCGATAATTTCCTGCTCTTTTTCCGAGAAGCTCAGTTCAGAATTAAAATCCAGGTTGGCTTTGAACATGGTGATAAACACAACAAGTGTTGCAATCAGTCCAACTTGTAAATTGATAATATAACTCCTGCGAAGATCTGCGCGCGGAGTTTTTCTTTCTAAGGAAGACATGTTTTTAATAGTAATTATGTCGAATAGCAGCTTGCAAAGATAAGAAACTATATATCAAAATGCATTAATGCATCATTGGATATATAACGAATGCTTTACTAACGCTCGGTTTATTTTATTTATTCTTAACAGTTTACATAAAGAATCGTTTAAGTGCTTCTTTTCAGATAGATTTTTATTGGGTGCAGCAACAGTGCTGCGGTTAAACAACCGAGGCTATTGGCAATAACATCGCCCAAGCTGGCGGTTCTGTTACTAGGTAGCAGGTATTGCAACACTTCGATCAAGACACCGAAAAGAATACCCGTCATCATAAGCAGAATTAGATTGATGTGAGCTTTCTGCTTGTATACGATCATATACAGACCGAGGAAAAAAGTCCAACCTCCAAACATACCGAAATGGCCGATTTTGTCGTATGAAAAGATTTTGACATCGGGAAGCGTATTGCTCGGAAGCAGCGTCAGTGCCAACATGAGAATAGTCCAAAGAACAAAAACAGGTGGAATCGCAGCTTTAATATAACGGTAACGCTTAAGTAATTTTGTCATAAGAAATCAAAATTCGGTCATAAGAGATCTAATGGTTCTGGAAACCGGGTGCTCAGGGTCGATGTAGCAGTTAGTTTTTGTAATCCGTATATCAATCCCGCCTCACAGGCTGTTTGCGGATTTCCTGTTCGGGAGAAAAACGCAGCGATGTGTCCTGCAAGTATGTCCCCGAACCCGGCACGCGCAAAGGGAGTGGTATCGTATCCGGTTAACAGAGTGCCGAACCCTCCCGATGTGTGCACCAAAACCGGATAGCCTTTTGCCAGAACGGTGCAGCCCAGCCGTTCTGAAAGATTCACGGTTTGATGAAGCCTTGCAGCATCGTCGGATGGTTTAACCTGTGTCAGGTGCGATAATTCTCCTGTATGAGGTGTAAGGATGACCAGTTCCGGATTTTTTCGTCGGGTAATCGTTTCTTCGTAACCGGTAATGCAGCGCAATCCGTCGGCATCGATGATAATCGGTCCGCTGCTCTCCCGAATGGTCCGGCGCACAAATTCGGCGGTTTGCTTGTTCCGGCCCACACCTGGCCCGATGACCGTTACTCCCGGTTTGTCTTGTAAAAAAGCGAGAACTTCATTTGCTTGCTGCTTCGTAAAATATGCCGCATCACTGGGGCCTACCGGTTTTTTAATCAATTCGGGAGCCTGGGAAGCCATTGCAACCGACCAGGCAGAGGGATGTATCAGGCTGACGGCACCCATCCCGAGTGACCAGGCCGCCCGGGCTGTGTAGAGTGGCGCCCCGGTGAGTCCCGCCGATCCACCGATAACATGGACGACTCCGTTGTTGTATTTATGCAATGACGATCCGGATAGCCTGGTGTCCACAGTTTTCTGCCGGACGGTAATTGAGTCCGATGCTGCAGAGTCAGAAGCTGTAGATTCCGAAGCTGCAGAGTACGAAGCTGTCGAATCCGGAATTTCAGTATCCGAATGCATGGAACCCACTTGCACAGTACCTGAATGTGATGTGAAATCACTCCGGCGATGGGTGCGGGTGAGAAGGTCCATCGGTTCCCAGTCTTCATCTGTAAGTCGGACTGAAATAGTCTTTTTGTATGCAAAGGGAAAAGGCAGAGGGATGAATTTCCGGATTCCGGCGCAGGCAGGCCCGTCTCCCAGATAACATCCGAGTTTGCGAAGCCCGAATTGCAGGGTGAAGTCAGCCCGGATGACAGTGCCCAGGATGTCTCCCGTATCGCAATGCAAACCGGACGGAATGTCCAGTGCACAGACCGGTCGGCCGGATAGGTTGATCTGTTCGATGATATCAGAAACAGGAGTCTTTACGGTGCTGCGAAGCCCGGTTCCGAACAGGCCGTCGACGATGAGTCCGAATGGTGAGGGGTCCTGCCACTGATCCCATATGGTAATATCCGGTTTCATCTCCCGTTCAATCTGCTTAAGCCGTTTCAGATTCCGTGCAGCGTCATCCGATAAATCGCCGGTGCCGAAAACAGGATAAAGTGTTATATGGTATCCGTCATTCAGTAATGCCCGGGCACAAACAAAAGCATCCCCTGCATTATTTCCCTTGCCACACACAAAAAGCAGGGGACGGTCTTTCGGAAATTCGGAAGAGATATATACGGCTGCCCCCAGTCCGGCAATTTCCATAAGTGTTTCGCCGGGAATGCCGAGTTCTTCGATGGTTCGGCGATCCGTCTCCCGGCTCTGTTCGGCCGTTGCCAGCAAAAGATCCTGATGTCTTTTAGGGTAGCGCATTACAGTTTTCGATATTGATTCTATCGTCAGAATATACAGGTTATAATAGATTTCGGATCAGATCAACCGGTTGCACATAATGTGCAATCGACTATTATACTGGTAATATAGTATAGGTACAATAATATTAGTATGAACGTGCAAAAAGGACCGGGTACGGAGAAGGTTTGCCGGTGACCATGCACTTGCCGGGTTTTTCTTCGATTTCAAGAGGGAGACAGCGGATGGTGGCCTTGGTTTCGTTCTTGATTCGCTCCTCGGTTTCCACGGTACCATCCCAGTGGGTATAGACGAATCCACCATGCGTATCCAGTATCTCTTTGAATTCTTCGTATGTGGTTGCGGTGCGGGTCTGTTCAAGGGTACGTTTCCGTGCGGATTCAAAAAGGGCGGACTGGATGGTTTCCAGCAGTTCGGGAATCAGCATTTCGAGACCTTCCCGATCGACGATTTTCTTTTCAAGTGTGTCGCGGCGCGCGAGTTCGACCTTGTTGTTGTCGACATCCCGGGGTCCGATGGCAATGCGGAGCGGCGTTCCCTCCACTTCGTGCTGAGAAAATTTCCAACCCGGCTTGTATTGATCGCGATCGTCTAATTTTACGCGGATGCCGGCTCCTTTCAGGGCTTTGAACATGGTGTTGCCGTATTCGATGACGCGGGACTGTTCGTCGTCGTTACGCCAGATCGGAACGATAACCACTTGCGTAGGTGCGAGGCGAGGAGGCAGGACGAGTCCGTTATCGTCGGAGTGGGTCATGATGAGCCCACCAATCAGACGGGTAGACACCCCCCAACTGGTGGCCCAAACGAATTTTTCCTTGCCGTCGCGGTCCTGAAAGCGGACGTCAAACGCTTTTGCAAAATTCTGGCCCAGGAAGTGGGACGTTCCGGCCTGAAGCGCCTTGCCGTCCTGCATCATCGCTTCGATGCAATATGTGTCGACCGCACCGGCGAAACGCTCCGATTCGGTTTTAATACCAGTGATGACCGGCATGGCCATATAGTCCTCGGCAAAAGTGCGATAGACATTGAGCATGCGTACAGTCTCTTCGCGGGCCTCTTTTTCGGTGGCGTGTGCGGTATGGCCTTCCTGCCAGAGAAACTCCATGGTGCGCAGGAATAAGCGGGTTCGCATCTCCCATCGCACCACATTAGCCCACTGATTGATCAGAATCGGCAGATCCCGGTAGGACTGGATCCAGTCGCGATAGGTGTCCCAGATAATAGTTTCGGAGGTGGGGCGGACGATCAACTCTTCCTCAAGCTTGGATGCCGGATCAACGGTTACCCCATCCTCCGAGTTGATCAGCCTGCTGTGTGTGATCACGGCGCACTCTTTTGCGAAGCCTTCTACGTGTTGTGCTTCTTTGGAAAGAAAAGATTTCGGGATGAAGAGCGGAAAATAGGCGTTGCGGTGTCCGGTTTCCTTGAACATATCGTCCAGTTGGCGCTGCATGTTTTCCCATAGAGAAAAACCGTTCGGTTTGATCACCATGCAGCCTCTTACCGGGGAGTGCGAAGCCAGTTGTGCTTCCCGGACGACGTCAAGGTACCATTGTGAATAATCTTTTCTTCTTTCCGTGATTTTCTTTGCCATAGTTGGAACGGTAATTTAAGCAGATTGATGCTGATTAAGTGTGAGATTTAACGCTGATTGCCTTTGATTTTGCGCTGCGCCTGCCGTCTGGTTGGTTGTCTGAAGCAGACGATTGGGAAAATACAGGTTTCCAGCTCCAGATTCATCCGACAAAAATAAAAAATGGTTTTCCCGTTTACTGCTGACGGGAATTTTTATATATTTGTAATCTTGTCAATTTTAAAATTTGGCGTGGTAGCTCAGTTGGTAAGAGCGTCGGATTCATAACCCGGAGGTCGGCGGTTCGATCCCGCCCCACGCTACTCTACGAAGCCGTTTTCCGGGTAATGGATCAGCCTTTCAAGTTATCCATACTATTCGTGCCATGCTATTCGAGAGTGCGAAACAAAGCAACTCATATTACATGTCACGAACATGTCACCGAAAAAATATCCGCCAACCATTTCAGTGCCATCAATGTGAAATTCCTCTAAATTCAACGAGGTTTTTCCCTTGTATTCGCCTTTCAGCTTTTGACTCACACAGTACGGGAAGTTTACTGATATAATTACTCTCTACCGTTCCGGACATATGTGCCAGCGTGTCC
>SLQC01000257.1 GCA_007131625.1 Balneolales bacterium
CCGAATATGCAAACTCCGATTATCCGAATCGATCGGCCAGACGATTGATCATGTAGCTGCTTTCTTCCAGAGCCTGATCGGCGAATTCGCCGAAGAAATTTGTGATTTGGTTGAACTCCCGGATAAAGCCGTCCCGGTCGTTGTTTTTCACAAGTTCCGCCAGCATTTCATGGTGTTCGAGAAATTCTATCAGGAGCGTTCGACGTTCAAAATTGGAAAACACAATGTCGGCATAGAGTTCGGCATTCTGGGCGAAAATCCGTCCGGTCATCATCAGCTCTGCCCGGTAGATCGGACTCGAAAAATCGGCCATATCTTCCGGTTTGAGATCAAATTCCCGCATGAAAGAACCGTGAAGCAGCGCGACAAAGTGGCGCAGTCCCTGGATCAGGTGCATAGCACGGTCGTGCTGTTCAGGATCCACAAACTTGAGTCGCATTCCCCAGAGCCGAAACTGCTCAAGCAGCCATTCGTAGTCGGACTCACCCCTTCCGTGGCAAACCATCATCAGCTGCCTTGAAACGTTGTCCACATCGGGTCCATGCATCGGGTGCAGGGCGACAACCGGACCTTTATGGGCGTTCATCATGGCATCCAGAATGTGTGATTTGTTACTGGTAAAATCAGCCAGGATTGTTTTTTTGTCGAGATACGGGGCAATGCGGTTGATAACCTCCTCGGTAATCTTGATCGGGACGGTGATGATTACCAGGTCCTTATCGCGGGTGAGCTCTTCAACCTGGTCCCAGTCGTCCCGGTCCAGCAGGGTAACACGGTGTCCGGAAAATCCGGCGATGCGTGAATATAGTGATCCCATCTCGCCCCGTCCCCCCACCAGCAGGATATTCTTGGTGCCGGAAGTTGTCTGGGGGAATGCCGATTCCGACTGATAGGAACGGGATGAGCTCATGATCATGCGCAGAAAATCCTCGGCCCAGTCGACATTGAGTCCCAATACTTTCGCCTTTTCACGAAAATCGGCGATTTTATCATCCTCCCGGTTGGCCACAAAAATGGGAAGTTTATTTTGTATTTTGGTATCGATTACCTTTTTGACGGTATCGTTGCGTTCGCGCAACAGATGTAATATTTCGTTGTCAATATCATCAATCCGATCGCGAAAGGAGTTCAGGCTGCTTTGGTTTGCGTGCATGGGTGCTGATTTGTGATTCTTTATGTAAATAGATGTAATGAATGGACGTTATTCATCTCTATTTACCGATAAGCTTGGTGTTTGTTACAGGTTAACAGTACAATCCGTAAATACCTTGTCGACCAAGTGTAAAATGCAATGATTTATTGAATAGAAAAAGAGCAGATGTCAGATTTCAAGCTTGTGACACCCTTTAAACCTGCCGGGGATCAACCGGTTGCGATATCGGAATTGCTCAGCGGTATTGAATCCGGGGAAAAGTATCAGACACTGCTGGGTATAACGGGATCGGGAAAAACACGCACAATCGCATCAGTAATTGAGAAAACGGGCAAACCGACGCTCGTTATGAGTCATAACAAGACACTGGCTGCACAGCTTTATCGTGAGCTGAGTGATTTTTTCCCGGACAACTGCGTCGAGTTTTTTATTTCGTACTACGACTATTATCAACCTGAGGCGTACATCACCTCGCAAGACAAGTACATTGAAAAGGATTTGTCAATCAATGACGAGATCCAGCGCTTGCGACTTCGTGCGACCAGCTCGCTGCTTTCCGGCCGGCGCGATGTGATCATCGTCTCATCGGTCAGTTGTATATACGGCATCGGATCGCCGAGTGAATATGAGAAACTGATTATCCGGCTTAAGGTCGGCGGGGAAATACCAAGAAACAAGCTGCTTTATGACCTGGTTGACCTGCACTACAGTCGGAACGATCATCAGTTTGAACGGGCAAAATTTCGTGTTCGTGGTGATGTCGTCGATCTTTTTCCTGCCTATTCCGAGCATGCTCTGAGAATATCTTTCTGGGGTGACGAGATCGAGGAGATGAATATGTTTGATCCTGTGACGGGAGAACTTCTTGAAGAAGTCGATCAGTTTTTCGTTTATCCCGCATCCCACTATGTCACGACCAAAGCCAGATTGAAAACTGCGATTGTACAGATAAAAGACGAGCTGGAGCTCAGACTGGATGTGCTGCGGTCGGAAGAGAAATTTATTGAGGCGCAGCGGTTGGAACAGCGGACGATGTTTGATATTGAGATGATGCAGGAAATTGGTTTTTGCCCCGGAATTGAAAACTACTCACGCTATCTGGCGGGAAGAAAGCCTGAGGAACGCCCGTATTGTCTGTTCGACTACTTCCCGGACGATTTCCTGCTGGTTGTTGATGAATCGCATCAAACAGTACCGCAAATAGGAGCGATGTACAGCGGAGACCGGTCCCGCAAAATCAACCTCGTGGAGCACGGATTTCGGCTTCCGTCGGCTCTGGACAACAGGCCGCTTACTTTTAAGGAATGGGAGAGTATGATCCGGCAGTGCATTTTTGTCAGCGCCACCCCATCCGACTATGAATTGGAAAAATCGGAAGGTGTACTTATAGAACAGATTATTCGTCCGACCGGACTCATGGAACCGGAAATTGAAGTCAGACCGCTGAAATATCAGATTGACGATATTGTTGGCGAAATACAGAAATCGGTGGAGCTGAAGCAACGGGTATTGTGCCTTACACTTACCAAACGGATGAGCGAAGAACTGTCGCAGTATCTGAAGGATCTGGGTATTAAAGCAGCTTATATGCACAGCGAACTGGATGCGTTGGAGCGGGTGGAAGTCCTTTTCCGGTACCGACGTGGTGATTATGACGTGTTAGTAGGAATCAATCTGCTGCGGGAGGGGATCGATATTCCTGAATTGGGTCTTGTTGCGATTCTGGATGCTGATAAAGAGGGGTTCCTTCGATCTGAAACTTCGTTGTTTCAGATTTCAGGTCGGGCAGCACGGAATGTGGCCGGCCGGGTTATTATGTATGCCGACAAAATCACCGATAGTATGAAACGGGTGATTGATGAGACCAAACGGCGTAGAATAATACAGTTACGGTACAACGAAGAGCACAATATTACTCCAGCGACAGTGGCCAAAGAGCTCAAGCCATTGATAGATCCCAACCTGATTGGCGCCAAATCATTTGATTTAGAACCGGATTCTGCAGAAACGTCATCGCTGGAACAGATCAAGGTGGCAGACGATGGGATTCGTTATAAGGCATCTCCGGCGATGAAAGAGGTGGTTTTTGAGGATAAAAAAGCTTTTATGCAATATCTCCGGGAGGCAATGAAGACGGCGGCATTGAATATGGAGTTTGAAGAAGCCGCGCGGATTCGGGATCAGATCGCACAGATGGAGAAGGAGATTGATTGAAAGTTATCATTTATTTCCATTTCTTTTATGTGATTCGTATTGTAAGCAACTTATATAAATATTCAACTGGCCACTTAAGTACGCTATTCAGGAGTTGATACCAGGTTTTAAAAACGTAACATATTTTTAAAAATTTAGAAATTATCAGGAATGGGGACCTTATCGTATATAAAGAATTTCTTAAAAGATCCCGGGGTTGCATCTATTACCCCAACATCCCGTTACACCGTAGATAGGATATGTCGTTATATTGATTTCGAAAAGGATTTAAGAATAATTGAGTATGGTCCGGCAGACGGGGTTTTTACCAAGGTGCTGCTCAACAAATGTACACGCGGATCATCGTTGGTTGCGATTGAAACAAATGACGATTTTGTGAAAGTTTTAAGAAAAATCGATGATGCCCGGCTCAGAGTGGAAAACTGCAGTGCAGAGAATGTTAGTGAGATCGTCACATCTTTGGGATGGGATACTGTCGACTATATTTTGTCCGGCATCCCGTTCTCATTTCTTGGTGACGAAGTAAAAAATAATATTTTAAAACAGTCTGCTAAACTTTTACATGCAGAGGGTGGATTTCTCGGTTATCAGACATCATCACACCTGAAACCCTTTCTGCAAAATCATTTTCCCGAAGTGGCGACAGAAATGGAGTACAGAAATATCCCGCCGATGTGTATCTATGTAGCAAAAAAGTAGAAACAGAATAGGTTTTCATTACGGAAAGATCAGTTTACCAAACTTTCTTTTGCCGACTTTCAATACCATAGTTTTGCCTGCATTCGGTGCTAGCTCAAATTGTGGATCTGTAATCTTCTCTCCGTCGAGACTAACCCCGCCCTGGGTGACCAACCTTCGCCCTTCACTGTTGCTGGATGTAAAACCGGTAGATTTCATGAGATCAAGAATGCGATGGGGCCGGTCTGAGTCAAATTCAAATTCCGGCATATCGTCTGGCACTTCTTTGTTCACAATGGTCTTTTCAAAATGGGCACGGGCTTCATTTGCTTTTTCGGCGCCATGATACATTTTTGTGAGAGTCCAGGCCAGTTTATGCTTGGTATTGCGGGGCTCCTGCTTAATCACATCCTTTAATCCGGACAATTCTTCCTGTGAAATATCTGTGAGAAGTTCGAAATAGGGATATATCAACGCATCAGGAATGGAAAGTGCCTTGCCGTACATTTCCTCAGGTTTATCGTCAATCCCGATATAATTATTATAAGATTTCGACATTTTTTGCGTCCCGTCGGTCCCCACAAGCAGCGGCATCATGAGACAAATTTGCTGTGACTGGCCAAATTCACGCTGCAAATGACGTCCTACCAGTAAGTTGAACTTCTGGTCGATACCTCCCAACTCAATATCCGATTTCAGATGTACAGAATCCTGTCCTTGTGCCAGCGGGTAGAGGAATTCATGGAGAGAAATCGGGTCATTATTATGATACCGCTTGGAGAAATCATCTCGTTCGATCATCCGGGCTACGGTGTAATGGGATGCAAGTGTGATCACATCCTGAAAATTCATAGGTGAGAGCCATTCCGAGTTGTAAACAATTTCTGTTTTATCGGGATCCAGTATTTTGGAGGCCTGTTCAAAGTAGGATTTCCCGTTGGCGATGACTTCCTGCCTGGTAAGAGCGGGGCGGGTCTTGTTGGCACCCGAGGGGTCGCCGATCATGGCCGTGAAATCACCGATGATCAAAATGGCATGATGACCAAGGTCCTGAAACTGCCGCATTTTCCGGAGGATCACAGAATGACCGAGATGGAGGTCCGGCCGGGTTGGATCACACCCCAGTTTTACCCGTAACGGAGTGCCGGTTTTATTCGAATTAGTCAGTTTTACAATGAGTTCTTCCCGCGGCACGATTTCAACGGTACCGCGTTCAATAATATTAAGTTGTTTTTTAATGTCAATAAATGGCATGGTGTTAATCAGTTACATCAGGTATGGAGAGATAGTATTCAACGGAGTCTTTGTACGGTTTGACACCCGGCAACACACGTGCAACGATATCATACGACGCCGGTGCGACCTTCAACAGGGGTTTGTACATCAGGGATTTTTGTTTGACTTCATTATTCGGAAAACCGAATCCGGCGAGAAAGATAAGGGTGATGCTGACGAAAAGGCTGCTTTTGATTATGCCGAAGAGAGAGCCGAAAAGTCTGTTGGGAGTACTCAGCAACAGCAGTTGTATCAGGTTGTCGAAATAAATGATACCAACCTGTACGGTGATAATAGCCAGGATAAAAAGGAGGGCGAAAGCAAAGTAAGGTAGATATTCAGCGGGGGCGTCCAGCAATAACTTAATCCATGAAGCGACAACATCGGCGTATTGAAAGGCTATAAATACGGCAAGAACGAGGCCGACAATTCGAAAAACTTCTTTAACAAGGCCGTTTTGAAACCCTTTCCAGGCAAAATAAAGAATAAAAAAACCGGCAATGCCATCCAAAAGGCTCATAGTTATCCCAGTAGCTCGCGTACTACACGATTGACAAGCGATCCATCTGCTTTGCCCTTAACCTGCGGCATTAATAAACCCATTACTTTGCCCATGTCGGATACAGATGAAGCACCGGTCTTACGGATAACCTCACCGGCCAGGTCCCTGATCTCTTCCTCCGATAGCAACTTTGGCAAGTACGTTTCAATGATTGCAAGTTCAAACTCTTCGGTTTCTGCAAGGTCATTCCTGCCAGCTTGCCGGAATTGTGCTATAGAATCCTTTCGCTGTTTGGCGGCTTTCATCAATACTTCGTGAATCTGGGTTTCACTGAGTGAGACTTCGGAGCCTTTACGC
>SLQC01000275.1 GCA_007131625.1 Balneolales bacterium
AGTCGATCCGTTCCAGTGGCTGCGTCATACTTTGGAGAATATCAATACCACCAGGTATAATGAGGTACGATCATTGTATCCTCAGAACTTCAAATCAACACGTGGTTCGTAGGATGCTTACCGTGATATGGCAGTGGATGTTCTTCCCGATGTGTCCGCACCTGTAGTGACTGTTCTTACTGAAGCACCCGGAATGGCTCCTGAGGAAGTTGAACAACTCATTACCCATACTATCGAATCCAACCTGGTGGGGGCTGAAAGTGTTCGAAGAGTTTCTTCACGATCAATTCTCGGGTTTTCTTCCGTTCAGGTAGAATTTGACTGGGATGTAGAAGTACAGCATGCCCGCCAGATTACTACCGAAAGATTACAGGGGCTTGGAGATCGGCTCCCCTCGCAAGCCGGGGTTCCATTCCTGGCTCCCGTTACTTCCATTATGGGAGAAATCATGCTGGTCAGTTTTCACCGCAGAGGAGACCAGCATCATGGATCTGCGCACTGAAATTGATTTTGTGGTTCGTCGTGAACTTTTGTCGATGCCGGGTATTGCAGCGATTTCTGTATATGGAGGTGAAAGCCAGCAGTTTGTCGTAGAACCCGATCCGGAGCGGCTTGAGCAGCTTGGAATTTCGCTCGACCAGATTCTGATTGCAGCTAAAAATTCCACTGGAAGCATTTCAGGGGGCTTCACAAACTATTCAGGCAAAGAGTATACCATACGTGGTTTTGGGCGGGCTGCAAACGCAGAACAGATTGGTCAGGCTTTTGTGAAAAATGATAACCAGGGTTACCCGGTTATGCTGCGGGATGTTGCGGACGTTTCAACCAAAGCAGCTCCTTTAATTGGAGCTGCATCTGTGAATGCGGAGCCGGGTATCATACTGGTGATCAGCAAAGATCCTGGTGCCAACACCATTGAGTTAACTCACAACATCGAAAACCGGCTCAATGAAATTGCTTCGACCATGGCGGATGACGTCACCGTCTACACCGATTTATTTCAACAAGCTCACTTCATTGATATTGCGATCAATAATGTGCGCAGTGCACTTCTGATCAGTGGGATACTTGTTGTCTTTATTCTCTTCATTTTTCTCACCAACTGGAGAGCAACCCTGATTTCACTCGTTGCTGTACCGGTTTCTGTGACGATTTCGATATTAGTGCTATGGATAGCCGGTATGACATTCAACACTATGACCCTTGGAGGTATTGCTATTGCCATAGGTGTATTAGTGGATGATGCAATCGTTTTTGTAGAGAATGTTTTCAGACGTCTCCGAGAAAATGCCGAGAAACCGGAAGCTGAACAACAACGATTTCTGACTATCATCATTGAAGCATCCTCACAAATCAAAGGTCCGATTGTTCTTGTCAATTTTACTATAGTTATCGTTTTTCTACCCCTGTTTTTTCTCACCGGGCTTGTGGGAAGTCTGCTCATGCCACTTGGAATCGCCTATGTAACTACAATTGTGGCCTCACTACTTGTTGCTCTTATACTGACACCTGCAATGAGTGCCTGGCTGCTGGCCGATTCTGAAAAACAGTCTGAAAGAACTAGCTGGCTGCCGCGAAAACTTGAAGAGCTGTACAAACCCATACTCATATTTTGTTTTAAATTCAGAATGATGGTCTTGGCAGCCATTGCGGTAATTTTTATAGCTGCCTTGTGGCTTATTCCCGGAATTGGCCGCTCATTTCTCCCTGAATTTAATGAAGGCACCTTGAACGTGGGTATGGCAACAATGCCCGGCATCAATGTCTCATTTGATCAGCCAATCACCCACAGAATTGACCACATGCTTACCGGTGTGCATACTAATCTTGCAGTAAAGGTTTATGGGCCTGATCGTCTGCGTTTACAATCTCTCAGTCACGATATAGAGAGTCTGATGCACACCGTAGGGAATTTAGAGGACATTCTGACCGACAATCAGATTGATGTTCCACAGTTTCAAATCGTGCCTGACCGGGAGCAGTTGGCTATGCATGGATTATCAATTGGCCGATTTGGGGATATAGTCGAAATGGCATTCCGGGGAGTTGTACTGGATCAGATCTATCTTGATCCGGCTGTTTTTGATCTTGTTGTCAGGTTTTCAGATGAGCATAGAGCCAGTCCGGAAGCGATATCACGAACTACTGTTGAACTTCCTGATGGAAGTCATATCCGCATTGCCGGACTGATCGGTTTTATCACACTCTTCGGCATTGCAATAAGAAATGGAATCATTCTGATTGACCGGTATAATAAACTGATCAGTAAGCGAACGATGGTGATTCGTAACGCTGTGATACTCGGTGGGCTGTTATCCGCCACCTTGTTGAATATGATTGTGATTCCATTATTATTTGACTGGTACTTCTCAAAAACAGATCATGATAATCGGTTGTAACACTCAATATTCCTCTGCTCCTGATTTTTTACAAGGCGACAAACAGGAAAAAACCGGAAACTTATTGTAACTTCTCGTTACTTTGTGCAGGATAGCATCCCAGGACCTTGAAATGAGCCGCTTTGTTTTCAATCTCTCGCAACGCTTTCTTCATGTTGGATTCATCCTTGTTACCCTCCAGATCCACATAAAAGAGATACTGCCAGGGCTTGCCAAGACGGGGCCGCGATTCCAGCTTGGTCATATTAATCCCGTGGACATCAAGTACTTTAAGACACTCCAGAAGTGCACCTTTCTCATGAACCGTCGCGATCATAAGGGAGGTTTTGCTCGGCAGCTGCGAGTCGCATACTATCGGGTCCCGTGAGACGATCACAAATCGCGTAAAGTTCCCGGGTTGATTGGCGAGGTCTTTTGCGATGATATGCAGGTCATACAACTCGGCGGCATAAGAGCTGGCAATAGCCGCCTGGGTCGGATCGTCTTCTTCCATGATCTTCTTGGCGGCCATGGCTGTATCGGTATAGGGCTCGATACTGCATCCGGATAGTTCCGCAAGAAAGCGGCTGCATTGGGAAATTGCCTGGGGATGCGATAAAATCCTCCGGATGGAATCAAGTTTTACCGGTTTCACCGTCATCAGACAGTGATTCACCTTCAACACCTCTTCGCCGATGATATGAAGCTCGTTTTCCGCCAGCACATCGTACGTGTCGTTGATAGACCCGGCCGTCGTATTTTCAATCGGCAAAATGGCTACGTCTGTTTCACTCTCTTCGACGGCGATGGCTGCTTGTTCAAATGTCTTGAATCCGATGCAGCGTACATCGTCATACCGCTCTCCGAAGTGTCGCATGGCGGCTTGATGGCTGTATGCGCCCCGTGTTCCCTGGTAGGAAACAGTTATCGTTCGTACATCCAGCTTGTCGTTCTGATGATCCAGCAGTGAATGGCTCTGAAACCGAACGGATTGATAAATGATATCCCGAAACAGCTGTTCAGTGAAGTAGGGATCGATTCCTGCCTCCATTGCCATTTCGCGCACTTTTTTTAGTAAAGCCTCTTCCCGGACTGCGTCGCGAATAATGGCCTGACCCGAAATTTTGTCATTGAAAACTTCGCGAACCACTTTTTGACGATCCGCCAGGGTGTGGATGAGACGTTCATCCAGTTCGTCAATACGGGAACGGAACTCGGACAATTTCGCTTTATGCTTCTTTTTGGATTCTGGTTTCTCTGACATACTGCTTCGTTTGGAAATATTATAAGGACGGAAAAAATATGTGGCGGGAGGACAAATCCGGTCGTTTTATGCTGTATACTGCCGGTGTCCGGGCGTCACAAAGGGCCGTAATCTCGTCATGTCACTTATATAAAATACGCAATTAACTATCAGTAATCATAACGCCAGAGCACATCCAAACCACTCCGGTAATCGTCACTGGCGGTAATAATCAACTCCAGGTTTCGACGAATCAAATATTCGATGACGACCTGCCTGCCGGCTTCGGTCCCGCCGAGTTCCTGGAGAAATGCGACAAACAAACGGTCTGATATAAATTTCCCAGCCTTGATACTGGTTCCGCTGCCTCCGCCTTTCCGGACATTTTCGATTTCGATGACATCGATACCCAACCGGTCAGCTGCCAGTGTCTCAATCCGGTCAAGCAGAATGTCGACCGCAATATTGGTCACCATACTACCGTCTGAACGGCCTGATACGGTCTGTTCCCATCCAGCCAGTGCATGAAACGGTCTGTTGAAAATCGTGTAGCTTATGATATCCTGCAGTTCCATTTCAGGCTCGCTTTCGTAATCAAACTGAGGGTCGGAAACGGTGCCCGTGATTACATAGTAGATGAAGATTTCTTCATACTGCTGCCTCGGCTGGTAGAGAGCTCTAATGTCCAGCTCAGGATCAGTCGGATCACCGCTGAAGATGATGTTTCCGTGTTCCAGCTGGAAGCGCTTATTGAATGTGGTTACGTGTCCCGAAGGAATGCTCATATCCCCGAAAAGCTGCAGCTCACCAAACGGATCTTTTAGCAGATCGAGCTCTCCGCGAAGCGCCAGGTCTATTTCGGGATCACGGCGGTTGCGAATAAATGCATTCCGATCCACCGAAAAATTCACTTCTATTTCCATCCTGTCATAAAAATCGGGCCCATCCGGTATTCGCTGATCCTCTTCCTCAAGCACAACCTCTTCCACATCACGATCGCCGAAATCGTCCAAAAAAAGTATCCCACGCTCCCAGTGGACATCCCCCGTAAGCAGCGGATGCTCAAGAGATCCCTCAAGTTGCAGTTTCAGCCCGGCATAGATTTCGAAATCCCGGGTATTGAAGACCCTGAAGTTGGTCGCATTAAACCGAAGATTGAGCTCATCCGGTGCAAAACCGTCGAGTCCAATGCTTCCCTCCCCATTAATTGACCCAACGCTTTGAACCGTAAACCTGTTCAGCGTAATCAATCCGGGTTCAAACCCTACATCCAGGCGAATGTTTCGCAGCGTTGTGTTCGTCTGAATCACATGAATCTGTCCGTCTGCGAGCTCAAAGATACCATCCATCTCCGGATCAGATATAGTCCCGCCAATTTCTAAATTGGCATTCAGCTTTCCCTGAAGATTACGCATTTGAGCAGGATTCAGAAAGTCATTAAAAGCTGCCAGGTCGAAGGCGCTTGTGAAAACAGATAATTGGAATGGATCATCGGGTTCCGGACCCCGAACTTCGAGATGCTGAAAATCAATATAGAGAGGGACCCGGCTGCTGATTTCTGCAGCTTTCTGGCCGAGGGAGTGAATCCGCGAAGTAAGCAGGACATCATTACGGTTGTGATCATAATCCCAGGAAATCAGCAGTGTATCGATAGAAACGCCCGAAAGTGCTCCCTCATTGAGTCTCATTTCCCCTACCATCTCGGGTTCTCCGGCAATGCCACTAAACGTTGATTCAAAAGAAAATTCACCCTCCATCCCATCCAATCCCATACCTGTAAGGAATTCTTCAAAAAGCCCAATGTCGATTGGATGGACACGTAGATACCCGCTCACACTTTCTTCAAAAAAGTCATCTCCCAATGTTTCGGGGTCGCGCGGCTCGAAAGGCAGATCAAACTCTGCACGAAGCAATTCCGAGTCGAATTGCCATGCGCTGGCGTCGATGACTAAGCGCCGATCAGCTGATACAAATCCGATATGCAGAGAATCGAGTTCCAGATTATCCTTTTTAAACCGGCTAATTTGTGCATATCCATCCAGGGCAAGCGAATCTTCGTCTACGGTAAATGCAATACGGCCTGTAAACATCGCTTCAAAGATTGGCTGATCCAGAAAAACATACTGAAGCTGCCCAAGGTCGGTATGCCGGGCATCCACGTATCCCGACCAGGGAGTATCCAACGCTTTGTGAAGGTATGCCGAAAGCACCGACTCGCGATCAGATTCCAGGATAAGTGTGTCAACAAGCACATAGTCTTTGGCGAGAATCACATCAAACGGTTTCTGAAGCCTGTACATCCCGGCTGGATCTGTAAGCTCCTTCTCCAGGGTCCGCACCCGGGTGGTATCACCGGTCTCATATTCTGCCCGGGTTCGCATGCCGCTGGTGTTTTCAATGTTGAAGGTAAGCTCATAGAAACCCCTGACACCGATGTCGGTGAGGTGTCCGTCCGTGATGATCGAGATATCCTGAATGGTGTAGGGGCCAACCGAGGGGTTCCGTAATTCAAGGTCGGCCTGAAATGCCATTTCATCTGC
>SLQC01000039.1 GCA_007131625.1 Balneolales bacterium
ACAACTTGATATCAATTAGTTATGGAGCTTTTTACACAATCTGACCTGCATTTGCAACGCGGAATCTCTATTGCCTATATTTAAGAAAAATGACCTGTCCGACTTTTCGGAGTGGACTCATTATTTACTATTGGTTACAGGGGCTTTCCTGATCCTGTTTTATCCATTTGACACTGTGATCACCTGTTACGGCTATGGTTTCGGCGGGTGAATCTTGCTTGAAATATGACCATGGTCCTTTGATAAAAGGGTATTTTTCAATGACTTTTTCATTAATTCCAATACCCAGGCCTGGTTCATCGGGAACGGTCATATAACCGTCAACAATTTCCAGCTTGTGTTGCAGAATCTCATCTGATAGCGGAAACGGATACATTCCTGCCCGGTCTTCAGCGGAATAGCAGGGATACTCCAGCCATTCCACCACTTCTTCCGGCCAGCAAATTCCAAGTTGGGCTGCTGCAAGAACCTCAAGTTCGTTACCCCAGCTGTGGAATGCAAAGCGGAGTCCGGCCTTTTCTGTCATTTCAAAAAGTTTGATACCCATCCGGAATCCGCCCTGGCAACAAACATCCATCTGTACATAGTCTACCGCCTGTTTCCCGATAAGGCTGCTGAAACCATCCAGATCCTGTTCATGTTCTCCGGATGCAATTTTCACATGCCCGGCAGCACGCAGTTTCCGATAGGCTTGATGGTCTTCCGGAGGTAGCGGCTCTTCAAGCCATTCCGGATTGTATGGCGCTATAGCTTCAGCCAGCTGCGTAATCGTTTCCGGTGTATAGCTTTTATCTCCCATTCGCCACCAGGTATGCGCGTCAATCATCAAAGCGGTTTTTGGTCCGACAGATTTTCGCATTAGCTCTACAGTCTTAAGATCAGCTTCAGGTCCTGCTGCAGGGCGCATTTTATACCCTTTGAACCCCATTTCGGCTATTGCAGCAGCTTCGGCAGCATATGCTTCCGGCTCCATATACATGCCGGCACTTCCATAAAGCTTGATTCTTGAACGCTTTCTTCCACCAAGCAATTCAGACATAGCGCATCCTTCATAACGGGCGGCAAGATCGATCAAGGCAACTTCCACGGCATGGTATGTTTTCTGAATGTCCGGATTCCCCTTGAACGTAAAACTCTGCCATTGGTTTGGATCTTTTCCAATCAGGAAAGAAGAAATGGTTGTGTTAATTTCCCGGGCAGCGCGTTCATGAGCCGGACCTGGAGCAAAACCTGACAACCCACTGTCGGTATGCACTTTGATCAACATGGCGTCTCTTTTTAAAATCGTCCGTACACCACCCCAAAATGGAAGCTCAATCGGCTCGGGCATTGCAAAAGACATCAGGCAGGGTTCTACTTTGGTGATTTTCATCTGTTTATTTTTTTTATTTCTTAAGGACAAATGTAATGTCCATGACGGAATTAATCATACTCATGTGTGTCGGGTTGCCATCATGGGTATATCGCTTACGCGGTTCACTGAGCATCTGTTTAAATGTTTATGATTCATAAGGACACATGGAGCATCCATGAAAATAATCATGTGCAGGTGTATCAGAAATGATGGCCATGGATGTTTCATGGTTGCACAGCTGTTATGTTATGTCCGGGCAGACTCTGAAACATTTTTTTCGGAAATCAACTCTGCCAACGTGTTTCGGGCTCCCTGATTCACAAATACACCATCGGCACCGCAGGCGATCACACGAATGCCCATTTGATGATACTTTTGAAAATCCTTTGGTGAGCTCAATAAAATGCCTGTAGCTTTTCCGGCTTTACTGGCAGCCTTTACTGTATCAGTTACAGCTTCTATAAACCTGGGATGATCGAATTCCCCGAATACACCCAATGCCATACTCAGATCAGACGGGCCTATAAAGAGCACATCAATGGCTTCCAGATTAGCCACTTCATCAAGACAATTCAGGATATCGACTGTTTCTATCTGGAGAATACCTATGATATTATCAACGCTATCCTGTTGATATTCATCAAATTTTGTTCCGAAGCCCGATGCTCTTATCATTTTGGCTATGCCCCTTGTACCGGTTGGCGGATAGTGTAAAGCGTCAGCAGCTATTATTGCTTCTTTTATGTTTCTGACCTGTGGACACATGATACCTTCGGCACCTAAGTCAAGTGCTCTGTGAAATCGTTGTCTTTCATAGCTTTCCACCCTGACAACGGGGGCAGCCGGTGTGTGTTCCAGCGCCTGCAACTGGTGAAGTAAATCCTGTTCACTTCCCGCTCCGTGCTCAATATCAATCAAGACCCAATCAAAACCAGCCTGACCTACAATTTCAGCCGTTATAGAGGAACCCAAATTCAACCAGCATCCTAAAACCGTTTCACCATCCCGTATCATTTTTTTCAAACCCATCATAAATAATCTGGTTTATTCGGCAAAATATTGAAGCGCACTTTGACATTTACAATCTTTGACTATACAATCATAAAACCCTTCAATTATGTTCTGTTAAACGCTTATATCCTTTTTTCCCTCCATCACCCTAAAAACTCCAAGTCTTTTCCGGAAAGAAAATATCTGAAATATAATCTAATCTTGTTGATTGTCAATGCCATATTGTCACTCTTTTTTGAAGATTTACGCCATGCTGCCATGGTAATAAACAAGGCGAGCAGGACAGGTATAAATGGCCAAAGGATATAATCGGCCCCGGCAAGTCAGGAAAGTAAAAGAGGCGTGGGTAAATTATATGTAGATGGGAAGCACAAAATTAATTAATATTCCTGCTCAATTTCCCGATTCTAATTTGCATTCACGTTACATTAGTTATGATCACCCGGATACTCCTGCTTTTTCTGATTTCAGTATTTTCAGCTTCTGTATTTGCTCAACAGATACCGGAACCGGCCGATATGATCGGCTTTAAACCCGGTACCGATTACAAGCTTGCCGACAAGGACCAGCTCGAGGCCTATTACCGGGCTGTGGCCGATGCAAGCGACCGCATTATTCTTCGTGAAATCGGGACGACCCATCATGGTAATACGCTGCTTCTTTTAATAATTTCCAGCGAAGAGAATCTGGCTCAGCTTGATCATTACAGGTCCATCAGTGAAAGACTGGCCCGGGCCAGGGGGCTCACTGATGAAGAAGCCCGCCAGCTTTCCGAAGAGGGAAAGCCTGTGGTCTGGATCGACAGCGGTCTGCATTCTCCAGAGCTTGCTCATAGTCAGCATAACCCGGCTTTTGTCTACCATATGGCTACGGATGAATCGGAAGAAACCCGGCGAATGCGCGATGATGTCATTTTGCTGAATATGCCACTTATGAATCCGGATGGTCATCAGATTGTAGTTGATTGGTACAGAAAATACCGCGATACGGCATACGAACTTACCGAACCTCCATACGTATATCATGAATATATCGGTCATGATAACAACCGAGATTGGTACATGCTCCTGCAAAACGAATCAAGGGCTGTTGCAAAAGTAATTTATAATGAATGGTATCCGCAGATCGTGGTCAATCATCACCAGATGGGTGAAATGCCGCCTCGAATGTTCATTCCACCTTTTGACGATCCCGTCAATCCGAACATTCCGCCCATGGCTGTGAGAGGTACAAATCTGGTAGGCGAACATATGGCAAACCGGTTTGCAGCTGAAGGCAAGTCGGGCATTATTCAGGGGATTACGTTTAATATGTGGTGGAACGGAGGTATGCGTACCGCTCCCTATTTCCATAATATGGTCGGAATCCTGACCGAATCCACCCACCGTTCACCGGTACCAAAATACTGGGCCGAAGACGATATCCCTGAGACACTTGTGCGTGGCAGCGTTGAGGTACCGATGAAATCTCCCAGCATTTTCTATCCTGATCCCTGGCAAGGTGGCTGGACATCCCTCGGACAAATGGTGGACTATCATCTTACTGCTTCTCTGGGGGTGATGGATATTGCATCGAAGCGCAAAGAAGAGTGGCTGTATAATATGTATCAAATGGGTCGGAATGCTATTGAGCTGGGCAATAACGGATCTCCTTATGCCTATATCATTCCGCCGGATCAATGGGATGCCCCGGAAACAATTGAGATGCTAAAATGTTTGGATCGTGGTGGAATAGAGATTCATCGGGCCACTTCCAATTTTACTGTTGGTGATAACGATTATCCCGAAGGCAGCTATGTCATTTATGCCGCTCAGGCTTTCCGGCCGCATCTTTTGGATATGATGGAGCCACAGTCTTACCCGGATCGGCGCCTTTATCCCGGCGGCCCCCCTGATCCTCCTTATGATATGGCAGGCTGGACTTTGCCGATACAAATGGGCGTTCATGTAATACGCGTGGATGATCCTGTTGATATTTCGGCCGAAGTAATTGAAGAAATCACGCATTTTTCCGGGGATATTGCCGGGAGTGATCGTTTTGGCTATCTTTTGCCCGCCCGCTCCAGCATGTCTTCTGTTTTGGTAAATCGCATGCTTGCCGATGGGCACAGCATTTATCGTACAGCTGAAATATTTGAGCACGGGGAAAACATTTTTGAAGCCGGTACCTTCATTATTGAGAATCAGGACGGTACGGGTGAAACCGTTCGGAGAAAGAGCCGCGAAATCGGCCTTAACCTTTCGGGACTGGATGAGATGCCTGATGTTAACCGGTACCGGATCAGTCAACCCCGTATCGCTATGTATCAGTCCTGGACAAGCCACATCGATGAAGGGTGGACACGTTGGATATTCGACAATTATGGTTTCGAATACACGACTTTGCACGATGCCGATATCCGGAATGGTGACCTTTACGGATATGATATCATCATACTCCCGGCTATAGCATCCCGCCGGATGATGCGTGGCAATGAGCCTGGTACGATACCTGATGAATATGTTGGCGGACTGGGAGTTGAAGGAGCATTGAATTTGAAAAAATACGTTGAATCCGGTGGTATGATCCTGGGATGGGATGGTGCCACCGACTTCCTTATCGACAATTTCGGGCTTCCTGTTGAGAACAGACTGAGAAATGTTGATCGTCAGGATTTTTTCATACCCGGATCCCTTGTAGCCATGAATACAGATAACAAACATCCGTTTGCCTATGGAGTACAGCCTGAAACAGCAGCCTTTTTTGTTACCAGAAGAGGAAGTCAGAGCCGTTCGTTTTCCATTATAGAGCCTGCAGAGGTTGAAGACCGACGGGCACCCGAGCCGATGGTTGAGGTTTTTTCCCGTTTTGCCGACGATAATATTCTACTCAGCGGATGGGCCCTTGGAGAAAAGCAATATCTCGGTGGAAAACCTTCTGCCGTTCGTGTCGGCCTGGGCGAGGGACAGGTGATCATGCTTGGTTTTCGTCCGCAATTCAGAGCTCAACCCCGGGGAACTTTTAATTTTATTTTTAATGCCATTTATGCCTCCTCATGTGAAGGGATGCCTGAAGTCAAACCAGCATATAAAGAGCAGGAAACCGCGGTAGAATAGGACAGAACTCAAAAAACTCCCTTTTCCCCTGTTGAGCGATTTCATCTGTTTATTTTTTTTATTTCTTAAGGACAGATGTAATGTCTATGATGGAAATAATCATGCTCGTGTGTCGGATTGTCGTCATGGGCATTTCATCTATTTATTTTTTTATTTTATTAATATCAGATAAATAATCCATGTTTTAATCATATGCCTGTGTATGCAATATGACGCAATTGTATAAGTATTGTACACAGAATTATAAATCTACGCCATTAAACTGATAATATTCATTATAAAACCGGGTTATACATGAGAAAATTAAGAATCATCACACTGATCCCATTCCTTTTTGTGCTATTTGCAGTTGCTCGCCCTGCCGCGGCACAGTTGTATGATTACGGACTCAAGGGGGGACTCAATTTTGCTACTTTTTCAGAATCGGATCTTTTTTTTGCAACAACAACGGAATACCTTGCAGGATTTCATTTCGGAGCCTTTTTGAACATCCGACCGCCGCTTTCGCCCATTGGTATTCAGCCGGAGTTTCTCTACTCACGATTGGGAACGGATTTCGTTAGGGATTTGGCACCGCCCGATGATTCGGAGAAACTCGAATCATCATTAAAAATCGATTATTTGCAGATTCCGGTGCTTTTGAAGTATTATCTGCCGTTGCCTGGACCGATCGACCCCCATCTCTATGCT
>SLQC01000072.1 GCA_007131625.1 Balneolales bacterium
AGTTTTGTACCACTTTTTCAGGGAACGATCGCCGGCAAAATCAATCAAATAATTCCATCCACCGTAGACACTCTGACCCCATATGAGAGCCTGGGTAGCTCTTTCGGCCGCCTTGTAATAATATTCTTCTCCTGTGATCTGATAAGCATCCAAAAAAGCATGTGCCATACTTACTGTACCCGGGGGCTGCACCCAAATCTGAGTGTCGTAAGCCTCCATCTCACCCCACTGGCGTGAAAAGTCGGGCTTATATTGCCATAAATAACCGCCATTCGTACTCACTGTTTCAACCATATACGTTGTAGCATCAAGCATTGCCTGTTCCGCTTCCGGTACAAGGGATTCCGTCTGGGCATTCACAGATGAAAAGGATACAGAAAATATCAGCAAAATGATTGCCAGGATAACAGCAGGCTTATTGGATAAATCACCAATTTGTTGAAGATTGATTAACATAATTTTAAGAAGATATTTGGGTGAGAAATAGTTGAAAGCGTGTTCTATCTGGATATTGAAACTGAATTGTCATGGTTGAATAATTACTCAACCTTCGGAGACAAGAATAGAGAATAAAAAATCGATAACTTATTGTAAAACAATAAAATAAAAGAGATCAAGTCCTTTTGGTTTTTGTACTTTAAAGTACGATAAACTAATATAATACAACCAGTTATAGTTTATTCTTATGGATGCCAATTTACAAAAATATACGATTAAAAACATCACCTGGCTAACGGCATGGACCAAACAATTTTGTCCGGGGGAAAATGCTACGCCAGGCTGGGATTAAAAAAAGCGATCCGGTGCAGCCACATTTTTTAACGCGGGTATCGTATGCTCGCAATGGCAAGCATATCTATCAGCTCAGGGTCTTTATGAAAAGGTCAAGGGCGTAAGCGACAATACAAATCAAATGAGCACTAATTTGTTGTTCGCTGAAGATCTTGTCCGGTAACCCATTCGATCGCATTAAACAATAATTGCCGGTAGTTTTCGGATTCAAAATCACCGGTGGGCCGGCCGGGAGAAACCGGGACAGGCATGGATGTATAAAAGGCGCGGCCATTTTCACCGTAAAAATTAGTCCAGGCAACAGGTTCGTAGAGGCCACTTCTTAAACCCTCTATATAAAGCAGAATCTCTGCGTTGGGTGACTTTTCATCAAGGTCGGGATTTTTATATATCTTACTATAACGGAGCCACGGTGTTATTCCATCAAGAACAGGATGCTCTTCCGCTCCCTCTGCAATCGTTATTTCGCCTGGTTCATCTCCACCATGACCGGAATAATTACCGCCGAGAATTGCGTTGTCAAATTCTGGAATATTTTGAAAAGCATGACTGGCGGTACGAAGTCCAACAACGGGTTTTTCAGCCTCAAAATGCTGATGAATGTAGGCTAATTGATCCTCTGGTACAGTTGTACGACGGCTAAACACAATCAGAAGATCCGCCTCGGCAAGCAACTCAATATCCGGCAAATCATCGCCACGGTCTTCGGCCCACGTTGCAGTTACCTTGATTCCCCTGAAGTCATTTTCCAATTCCTCCTTCAGTGCTTTCATATAAGGTTCGGAATGATATTCATTCGAGCCCGAAATGAAATGAATATGGAGTGCATGGCTATCCTCATTAGTTCGGTTAGCAGGGTCAGTAGCTAATCCAGTATTAAAGCAACCAGAAACTCCATAAGTTAATAAAAAAGAGATAATTGCAGCCAAATGAAAATACTGGCCTACCGGTTTATTATGACTATTTATTACTATTGAATTGTTTATTTTTTGCTGTTCTGAATTATTCATAGAATTATTCGTCGTTTATCGGGATATCTAAATTACTGTTTTATGGGTGAAACCTTCGACATTCTCAAATCAAAGCGTATAGGGTTTCCGGTATTCATAATGCAGAAGATTATTGCCTTCTAAACTGTTCGTAAATACTTCATTAACAGGATCCCACCTGAGCTTCTGGTCAGTCACAAGAGCAATGTTTGCAAGATGGGCCAGGCTGGTTGAACGATGACCTTCCTCAAGAGTACATAATGGTTTTCTACGGGATTTTATGCAGTCAAGAAAGTTCCTGATAAGATTCACGGTACCATCGCTGCTGCCATCGATCAAGTGTTCATCACCCAAAGTAAAATCCTCTTCATCGGTGAGCTGTTCCCAGGTCTGAAACTGGCCGCTGGATGTGGGTCTTATTCTGTATCCACCCTGACTTGCAAATAATGCAGCTTTTGTACCTCGCAATTCAACTTCCCCGGAA
Source organism: Balneolales bacterium (assembly GCA_007131625.1). Lineage (GTDB taxonomy): Bacteria > Bacteroidota > Rhodothermia > Balneolales > Natronogracilivirgulaceae > SLQC01. Next base: position 2,266 of record SLQC01000072.1, read on the forward strand.
TGAAAATACCTGCTGCTGCTAGCCTCCAAAATGGAGTATGTCATAATTGCACCAGAAGCAAATTCATACGTTACATGCATGGTATCCGGAATCGTCCTGTCATCATCTACAGCAAAATTCCCCCCATGTGCACTAATTGCAATGGGTGCCTGTTCATTCATCATCCAACGAATTACGTCCATGTGATGGACACCCCAATTCCCCATCTGGCTGGAGTAGTCACTCCACCAGCGAAACCTGTAAGGTGCAATATTCTGTTGATAAGGCCTATAGGCTCTTGGTCCTAACCATGCATCCCAATTTAGATTCTCCGGTGGTTTTTCAGGTCCAAATTTTCCAATGCCGTTAGGATACATATTATTAACGCGGCTTGCACGGGCAAAAGTAATTTTTCCAATTCTTCCGGCAGGCACTTCCCTGGCTAACTTCTGATAAGTGAAATTCCCCCGGCGATTTAGTCCCACAGCTGCTATCTGATTGCTGTTTTTTTCTGCATCAATCATCATTCTCCCCTCACGAATAGTTATAGTCAGGGGTTTTTCAACAAAAACATCCTTACCTGCTTGAATTGCATGGATCGTCTGCAAGCAATGCCAATGATCGGGAGTGGCAACGACAACGGCATGTATACTTTTATCATCCAGCATTTCCCGGTAATCAGAATATCGTTCAGGATTATGGCCCTCCACATTACGCTTTAATCGGTCAGAATCCACATCACATAAAGCGGCAATCTCGCAATCGGGTTGCGTCATAAAACGATTCATAAGTCCGCCACCCCTTCCCAGACCAATAATACCCACACGTATTTTATCGTTCGATCCGGATGCCCGATTATACATAGATGCTTTAACCCCAGGAACGCCCAGCGTTAATCCGGCTGTTGCCATACCTGTGGTTGCAATAAATTCTCGACGGCTTGTTTTTTTGTTTTGTGTCATAATAGTAATATTTGGTTTTTAATTTTGACAGTTATACGTTGTTGACAGTCATTCCGGCCATATGACACGATGGTCATAGGTTCGTCCTTCACCATCAAAACGGCCGTGAATATAGGAACTGCCGTTTGCATATAGAGGCATGGCCTCGGGTTCTCCACGCAGAACAGCGACCAGTGACAGGAGAGCAAACGGTTCTGAATCGTCGAACCGGACATGCGCGTGTTCATCACTCTGCACAAAGAATCCATTGTGGAATTTTAGTGCGAGAATGTTTTCCGCGATTCTTTTGGCCATCTCCAGATAGACCGGCTCTTCGAGTGCCTGGTACAGCTCCAGAAATGAAAGTAGTGCTTCTGGTTCGGCATTGCGGGTTGCCAGGTTCAGATTCGGTGTATCGCCGGGTGATTGACCGATCTCACCCAAATCATGTGCACGGGCTACGCCGCGGACGACAGGCCAGAGAGCCGCATCTTGTGTTGCCTTGTAACCGAGACTGAAGGAGTATAGAAAACGCAAACCGGCAGTAATGTAATCCGGTTCCACGATCCGGCCGTCCGTTAATAAACGATTTATTGTGTTTGTTTCGGAGTTGTAGGCATCGCTTTCGGCAAATGCCAGTAACGCGGAATGAGCCCGATACATGAAGTTACTGCTGTGCTCTTCTCCAAGCAGTTCAGCCATCCGGATCTGAGCAATGGGTACGTCAGCATAGATAACCACAGGCCATCCGGCTGTTGCCCAGAACCTGGTTGAAGTTGCGGCTGCACCATACTTGTCAAATGGTGGCCATTCATATCCCCGTGAGTCGTCGGTACCTGGATAATGCGTTGGTTCAAGATGATAATAGTAACTTCCCAATCCCGTTTGGGGGTTACGCGCCTTGTCCCACATCTTACCCTTACGTTCTATCCACTTTAATGCTCCCTGTTCGTTATTGTACTTAACCAAATGTGCGGCGGCATACATTAAATCGTTGCTGGTATGAGCCATGGCTCCCACGCGTGGGATTTTCTGATGTGGCTCCGGATCAGAAAACGGGCGATCCCACAACTCATCAGGTACTCCATCTATCCAGACACCATGGCGACTGTGATAAAATTTGTCGCTCCAGTCACGAATATGACTTTCCCAAAAGCCTCTGACCAGCTGCGTTGCGCTTTCCTTGTCCACCTCGAACATCAGATCATAATAAGGGAAATGCCGTTTAAGCTCATGGGAATTGGAATCAAAGCCATACACATCATTAAGAGTTTTCAAATCTAAAAAACGATGCCCTCCCCAGGGCAAGAGTCCGCTTTCGTATTGATGATGGTCAAATAAATAAGCGGTTGCGTCCACTGCCGCCTGCCTGTATTGGTTCTCTCCGGTAAGCCTGCTCAGGGCAACCAATGTACGCATCAGATTCTGCTGGCTGGCAAAGTTGGAGATATAATACTCGTTCCCGTCGTGCCGCCAAATTGCGGGTTTGAACGTTTCGAGGTTAAGTCCGTCTGCAAAAAGCGGGGTGTTTTTTCCGCTCCACTGATCACGGCCTTGCTCCAGCACATTGTCGGCATGTTCGCGCACCGCCTGCAGGATTTCGTCTTCCAATTCCTGCGAATCTTGTAATTGCCCGCATGCTGTTGATACAACGTAAACCATACTGAAAATAAAAACCAGTATCAGGCCTCCCAGTCGATTTGCGACCGCCTCCCTGGAGGGCAGCCATTGCGTCAGCCATTGCGTCAAAAATCCCGTCGCTTTCCACTGGAAAGATGACGATTCTTCACACTGTAAACTCTGTTTGTTCCTTATTTTATCCATATCTATTTGTTCATTTATCAATAACTATATAATGGAACGCTTTGAGAAACCGACTTTCAGTCTCCCGTGATTTTTTTGACACCAGCTATTTTTTCTTATTGTGAAATTGTTATAGATAATATCTTCCCGATAAAACTCTGAAATGAGCTTTTTAGCAAGGTTTCTTAGCCAATTTCTCTTGTTTTGCCTTTGAAAGCGGCCGATTCGATGATTCTATGATCGCCGCATCTACCATAGTGTTCTTTAAAAAAATAATACCGTGAGCTTCAAGCTGATCGTTTATTCCTTCAAAGACCTTTTGCTCTAGTGTATTTTCGATAAGAGCCTCTTTAAAACGCCAGAACGTGGTAAAGTTTGGAATTCCCTGATCCAGACTAATCCTGGTAGAGCGTTGGAAACTTAAGCGATCAATCTTCTTCAGCCATGGAGATCTTCCTAAAGCTCCATAAGATCCAGTCAGTGTTGCTGGCCCAGAGAAGTCATTCCGAAATCTTCGAGTATGAGAAGGTCGGTTTTGGCCTGGAAGCAGCCGGATCAGGTATTGTCAATACAGATCCATGTCCTGCAGTTTGGATCGCAGTTAATAATAAACTCCGGGTAGCTGCTTTTCCTGCAGCCACCCAGAGGATATTATTACACAGCAATCATGTAATCCTTATTTAACGAACATCATTTGACGGGTCAGCACCTGGTCGCCGGTCTGCAGGCGGTAGATATAACTGCCGCTTGCCAGTTGGCCTGCATCAAAGTTGACCTGATAGCTGCCGGCGGTTTGCTGCTCGTTAACCAATGTAGCCACACGCTGGCCAATCACATTATATACCTGCAGCATGACCAGGCCGGCATCGGCCGGTACTTCGTAGCTGATGGTAGTCGATGGGTTAAATGGATTGGGATAGTTTTGATCCAGACGGAAGGTATGCATCCGGTCCACCGGTTCTGCGTCGACACCATTATCGCACGGAACATTGGTGCGGGATATTAACCACGTTCTTGGCTGATAGTAGTCTTCATTGTTATGGCGCTCGATTTCCGCCAGCCACGCTTCAAATGCCGGAACTACGGGTTCACAAATACCCGTACCATCATATTCCAGGTTCCGCATGAAATGAGCCTCCTGG
>SLQC01000174.1 GCA_007131625.1 Balneolales bacterium
GACGCGAAGCCCCGATCGTTCGAAGCAGCACCGACTCGCGTAACCGCTGAAAGCGGCTTATAGCTATCGCACTGGCGAGAACAATCAGTCCGGTAAGTATACTGAACATCGCCATGAATTGTACGGCCATGGCAACCTTATCAAGAAATGCCTGCACACTCTCCAGCACCAGACCGATGTCAATTGCCGAGATGTTGGGTTGGGCCTGCACCACTCTTTGCTGAAGCTGAACCGTACTTTCCGTATCCGGCATTCGCAGTGTCATGGCATAGAATTGGGGTGCGGGCTCAAGCACACCAGCCGGAAACAGAAGAAAAAAATTGGGCTCCGGACGTTGAAAATCGACATCACGAATGGAAGCAATACGGGTTTCAACCGGCACTCCCTGGACGTCGAACGTAAGTTTATCATCAAGACCGACATCCAGATCCTCGGCGAGGCGCCGCTCCAGTGAGACCGGAACGATTGCTCCCGACCCGATCTCCTCCGAGCGACCGATCCACTCACCCTCGCTGATTTTTTCAGCATCATTGAGTTCCTCGCGATAGGTTATGCGATATTCACGCGTGAGGGCCCAGGTACCGGCAGTTTTTGCCGAATCCTGACGAATTTCACGAACCGATCTGCCATTCATATGTGTGAGCCGCATGGATACAATGGGAACGTTATCCAACACTTTCCCGCCACTGAGGTTGGCCATCTCTTCCAGATCCCCCAGCTGATCTTGCTGGATGTCATAAAAAATCAGGTTGGGCTGATCACCGCCGGTCTGGAATTCAATTCGCTGCAATATCATCTCCTGTGAAAGATACATGGAACCGATGAGCAGCATACCCATGCCGAGTGTGGTCACCAGAACGGCCGTCTGATTATGCGGCCGGAACATATTTGCAATGCCCTGGCGCCAAACGTATGATAATGATTTGATTCGCAGCATTCTGGCAAACCGAATGAGCAGCATGGATGTTCCCAGCAGAACCAGCAATGATGCCATGATACCTCCTACAAATAGCAGAGCTGCAATGACATGTTCCAGCAAAATCGCAAGAATAATTACAAGCAGGGCAGTAATCGCCATGGCTGCAGCAACTTTTACCCGTTTCGGCACATGCGCCAGCGGCGAAAAATCGGTTGACCGGATCGTGAGCAGTGGCGGGATGTTGACGAGGCTGAGCAGCGGTATCACCGCAAGCGCAAAACTGACCATCACACCCGTTAGAAATCCCAGAAACAGTGCCGGGATGGATATCTGCTGAATCAGATCAAACGGAAGGAAATCACTGAAGAACAGAGGGAGGAGTCGCTGCACCAGGAGTCCGGCAACGGAGCCGGCAAACGCCCCTGCAAGTCCGAGTCCGGCTACCTGCAGGCCGAATATGTACATTGTCTGACGCGACGATACGCCAAGGCAGCGAAGGGTGGCCACCGAGTTGCTTTTTCGCTTGATATAAACGTATACCGCACTGGCGACCCCCAGGGCACCGAGCATGAGTGCAATGAAACCTACCATCCCAAGGAATTTTGTCAGGAGATCTATGGCCTGTGCAAAATCTTCCTTGCGCGAGGCAACGGTTGCGACGCTGATCCTCCGGTCGGGAACAGCCTCGCGTATCCTGGAGGCCAGCTCCTCTATTTCAGCTTCACTTTGCCCGTGATCCACCCCGAATCGAAACCATGTTATGTACTGAACCCGGCTTCCCCGATCGAGCAGATTGGAACCTGCGATGACATCCCGCGGAACAATGACACGCGGACCGATGAGCGAGAAGGCTGCCGATTCACCGGGCACCTCAAGGATTTCCCCGGAAATTTGAAGCCACTTGTCTCCCACCCGGATGGAATCCCCTACCTGCAATCCAAACTGATTCATCACAGGGCGGTCAACAAGTGCAGAGCGCTCATGCTGATATCTCAATGCCGCGTCCGGCGGTTCGGTCTTAATTTCGCCATAAAAGGGGAATTCGCCTTCTATGCCACGTATTTGTGACAGTCGTGTGGCATCGGTTTGACCGGTTTGGTTATTGGTACGGTCCTGGTCTTCGGGCGCTGCTACGCTAATCCGCTCGGCAGATGGACGAAACAGGACCATGGATGAGAACGCGATGGATCGCGCCTGGTCGCCTCCAATGGAATCGATGAGGCTTTGCAATTCGTCGCTGTACGCTTCATTCAAACTTATCTCCAGATCGGCGCCAAGAAGCTCTTTGGCCTGATCGTCCACGGTCAGCATGACATCACTGCGAAACGAAAGGATGGCAACCAGGGCCGCGACACCGGCAACAATTCCGCCGCAATACAACAGAAGGCTACCCAGTTGCGATCGGGCATCGCGCCAGGCGGTTTTGATGCTGAAAAGATCGGGCAGCAATTTCATGAGGTAACCGTACTTTTCGTACTCGATTCAAGAGTTTCCCCGGTTGATGTCCCGTATTGCGATGCACCGGTATCCGAGGCGATTTCGCCACCCTTCAACCGGATCACCCTGTCACACCGGGCGGCCAGGTCCGGGTCGTGGGTCACGATAACAAGCGTCGTTCCTTCTTTGGCATTCAAATCGAACAAAATGTCCTCGATCTGCTCTCCGGTTTCGGAATCCAGGTTCCCCGTCGGCTCGTCGGCAAACAGAATATCGGGTTTATGGATGAAAGCCCGGGCAATTCCGACTCGCTGCTGTTCACCACCGGAGAGTTGAGCAGGATAGTGATGCATTCGTCCGGCCAGCCCCACCTCTCCAAGCAATCGCTCGGCTTCACCTGCGACATCGTCATAAGCAACACCACGGAGCTCCACCGGCACCATCACATTCTCGAGAGCGGTGAGTGTCGGGATCAATTGAAACGACTGGAAAATGAAACCGATATGCCGGTTGCGAATGACCGCCAGTCGCTCTTCGTCAAGTTGTTGAAGTGCATGGCCTTTCAGATACACTTCACCGGATGTCGCCTGGTCGAGGCCGGCACACAATCCAAGTAATGTGGTCTTTCCACTGCCTGACGGGCCCACTATGGCGCATGTGGTTCCGGGATCAATGTCAAAAGAGACGCGGTTGAGTACGGTTAGCGGACGGCTGCCGCTCTGGTACGTTTTCGTAAGCTGTTCAACTTTAAGCATGTGTGTAGATGAAGTGTATGGCCAAGAACGAAATTGAAAATGTCAAGTGAGATTAAATCCATAATTTGCCGTTCGATTCCTGTGCGGAACAATTTACGATACGGCGAATGTGTGCTGTTGATTCGTTCGACTAAAACTAATTTTACGAAAAAATCGTTGCTCTGATTTGTACATTTTAAAACAAACGGACTATGAATCGTTTCATTTCAATTACAATTGTATCCCTGTTTATGATAAGTATGTTCTGTGCCTTCAGCAGCACAAGTTTTACACAGGCCAAAAGCGTAATCGGGGATGCAAACAAACATTTTCATCCGAAGAGCTCCGGCTCAGGCGGCATCACCATCCTGTTTTTTGGCGACAGCATCACTGCCGGATACGGTCTGGACATGGAGCAGGCTTTTCCCGCCCTGATCGAAGCCAAAGCCGATTCGCTGGGATATGCCGTTGAGGCTGTCAATGCCGGTGTAAGTGGTGAAACATCGGCCGGCGGCCTGCGCCGGGTTGACTGGATTCTTCAACGTCCGTTTGACATTTTTGTCCTGGAGCTCGGCGCCAATGACGGGTTGCGCGGCGTGGATCCCGATCACACACGAAATAACCTCCAGCAGATCATGGACAAGGTCCGGGCCAACAGACCTGATATACACATCGTGCTGACCGGCATGGAAGCTCCGCCCAATATGGGTGAAAACTATATCCGCAGCTTTCGTCAAATATACAGTGATCTTGCGGATAATAACGATGTGACCTTCATGCCGTTTATCCTGAAGGATGTTGCGGGGGAGCCCAGTCTCAACCAGCCGGACGGTATTCACCCGACCGCAGAGGGACATCGTATCATAGCCGGAAATGTATGGGAGATACTGGAGCCCTTACTGAAATAGCCGGATGCCGGCAACCACTGTAAGTTGACAGACACTATAACCATCTTGAAATATGGCACGATTCATCATAGTCACAGGTATCATATTTTTGATTGTCGGCATCATTTTGCAGCTGTTTCCGGGTTTGTCCCAATGGCTCGGCCGTTTACCCGGTGATATCCGATACGAAACGGGAAATACCAGGATTTATATCCCCGTCACCACCATGTTGCTGCTCAGCATTCTGCTTACCATTGCAATTAACCTGATCCGGCGGTTGCTATAGGCTGAACGAAGTTAAGTCCAAATGGAATTTCACCGGATCGCTGGACATTCGAACCGTCCTCCGGCGAAATCCGCGACGGGTATATCTGAAGCCGCGGCACGCTTGACGAAGAAGGCAGTATCATCGCTATTCTGAAACTCTTGACGCATTTTTGCGGCATATCGGACCTGACCAGCATGTGAGAATAGTCTGTTTTTAAATAAATGGGTTAGCTTCAAAATGTCATCATATTGCAAAAATGTCATGGATTTAATAACTTGCAAGTCAAGGTTTTACATATCTGTTCGCAACACCGGCAATCTCTAACTGCTCCGCCATGAAAACGGTATTGCCATTGATTTCCCTCCTGCTGTGCGTTCTCCATCTGCCCTGCGCAACACAGGCACAGCAATCCGCCGAATTTGATCTGGAAGCCTTCACCCAGTTTCTGAATCAACATCAGAACCTCTCAGTTGAAGAACTCAAAGAACTCTATCCTGCAGACAATCTGCTGAGTGAGTCGCCCGCACAATTCGGTGACGCCCTGTACGCCGACACCCTTCAGCGCTATTACCGGCTGAACGAAAATGAAATAGAGCTTCTGGAAAAGCACAGCTTCCTTGTCACCGACCGGATACGTTACGAAAGTTTCGGTGAAGCCTTTTTCACCATTTACAAGCGCGATCTGCCGGTTTATATTTCCAGCGATGCCATTCTGCATGCCTTGCACATGTCCTATTCCGAAATTTTGATCAACCTGGAGCTTTATGAGCTCAAACCACGTCTGGAGAAGTTGCTGAGCGGCCTGCACCAACAGCTGGAGGTGCTGGAGGAACAATACGGCAACGACCAGATCATGGCTCGCAGTCTTAAAGATTTGGACCTCTACCTGACCATCACCCGTCATCTGCTCGGAGATATAACCTCGCCTGTTTTCCGGGATAATGAACAGGAAGTTGACACTCTGATGCTACTTATCGATGAACGCTCAAAGGCCCATTATCCGCTTTTTGCCCACGTGCCCAGAGCAATTGATTTCAGCCAGTTTACGCCTCGCGGTCACTACACCCAAAACGAACGGCTTACCCGCTACTTTCAGGCCATGATGTGGCTCGGTCGCACCGAGTTCTACCTCATCCTCCCAAAATCCATTGAGTATAACGCCCTGCCGGAGGAAGAGCAAAACAAGATCGCCCGGCGCCAGACCATCAGTGCTTATCTGATCAGGGAAGCACTGGATCATCCGGATCTTTATGAAACACTTGAGGAGATGGACCGGCTCATCACTTTTCTCTCCGGTGAATCCGATAATGTCACTCCCGGACACCTCGAGCGGCTGCAAACGGCCACCGGATTCGAAAACGCCAGGTCTCTGACAGACATGGATACGTATCTTGATTTTCGCAAGCATCTTGAAATGGAGCCGTTTGCGTCACAGCGCATCCTGTCACAGATTCTCAGAACCGATCCCACCACTCCGGAAAAAATCAAGCCGGCATCGGCCTTCCTCCTGCTTGGACAACGGTTTATCATCGATTCATTTGTCATGGCCAATGTGGTCTACGATCACGTCAGCAATCCCAACCGGATGCTGCCCAAAAGTGCAGATGTCCTGTTCGCACTGGGCAATAATGATGCCCTGGAGATTTTGAGGGAGGAACTGGATTATTACGGATACGAAAGACAGCTGGCAGCACTGAGGTATCTGATCGACAGCTATGACCACCAATTCTGGCAAAGCTCCTTTTTCAATTTGTGGCTTAATGCGATTCGTCAGCTGAACCCGCGTCAGGATCGTGCATCTTATACGGAAGACCCATCCAGCCGGTTCGAACAGCCCCGGCGCTCTGAGCTTCCCGAATTCATGCAGACCGAGGCCTGGAGTCGAAAAACGATGACCACGCAGCTTGCGTCATGGGCGCAGCTTCGACACGACAATCTGCTGTACGGCAAGCAGTCCTACACCGGCGGACCCATCTGCGAGTACCCGCACAGCTATGTCGAACCGGTTCCTCATTTTTTCCGTGCGGTACAACTCCTTGCTGTAGAGGCTCGCAAATCATTCGATTCAATACTTGACGACAGCTGGAGACGTACCCGCATCACATCTTATTTCAAAAATCTTGAAGATATTGTCGCCAAACTGGCAATCATTGCCCAAAAACAGATCGATGGCATCGATACTTCGCAGGAGGAAAAAGCATTCCTGCAGGAAATGCTGCACGAGTCCAATGTCTGCGGAATCCAGATTACCGGCTGGTACAAGGATCTTTACTTTACCGGGGAGGATGGTGCTCTGGAAAAAGATTACGTAGTGGCCGATGTGCACACCTCCCCATACAATGAAGTCGGCAATGTGGTGGGATGGGTGCACCATGTCGGAACCGGTCCGCTTAATCTCGCCGTCCTTTCCGCCAAACTTGGTGACGGCAACACCTACGCCTTTGTGGGACCGGTAATGAGCTTCTATGAACATGTTAGCGTGAATTTCAAGCGGTTGACAGACGAAGAGTGGGTGAGCATGTTTGAAGATCAACCGGCGCTGCGACCGGAATTTGTGGAAAGCTACCTGTTTGATTCCGGTGAATTTTACTATGACAACCGGAATTATCTGGTATCCGCCGGCCAATCCGACCACTCCTCCGCTTTTACCGAATCACCCGGAGAAATCGAGCTGCGACAAAACTACCCGAATCCATTTAACAGCAGTACCACAATAGCCTTCCGGATTCCATCCGCACTATCCAACAGTCCGGTAAAACTGACCGTGTATGATATCCAGGGACGACGGGTTCAGACTTTGGTGGATGAACATATGCCGGCGGGTAACTATACCGTGCGGTGGGAGGCCAATGCGGCCAGCGGTACCTACTACTATCGGCTGGAAGTGGCGGGTCAGACAAGATCCGGTCAGATGACTTTGGTAAAATAGTGGCGTTGCATTGAGTTGTTTCAGACAATATTTATTTTTTAACAAACCCAAGTGTAATGCCAGAGTACAATTATGAAAAAAATGTTGATTTTGAAATCATTTACCATGATTCTGTTCCTCTTGATCCAATGCGGTGAGTCGTCTGATATAAAAGAGCTTGATGACTCCGATGTTCAAACACTCGGGTTTATCGAACAGCATCACGAGAATCTCAAATACACTCTTAATCCGTCTAACCGGCCGCAAATTATTGGTGAAGGATTTTCTTGGTCTGAGGGCCCCGTATGGGTTGAAGAGCATGAGTTTCTCTTGTTCTCTGATATTCCCGAAAATAAAATTTATCAATGGTCGAAAGAAAACGGAATTGTTTCATATCTGAAGCCATCAGGGTACACCGGTGATTCAGATAGAGGTGGAGGTCTCGGCTCAAACGGACTCATAATCGGCCAAAACGGTGAACTCATATTGTGTCAGCATGGAGATCGAAGAATTGCCCGTATGGATGCGGCTCTTGATCAGCCCGCCGCGGAATTCATTACAATTGCAGAATCTTACAATGGAAAACTTTTTGACAGTCCCAACGACCTTGTACAACACAGCAGCGGAAGTATCTATTTTACCGATCCCCCATATGGCCTTGAAGGAAGAGTGGACGACCCGAAAAAAGAGCTTGATTTCCAGGGTGTTTTCCGTGTTGATCCGGATGGCACCGTAACACTTCTTACCGATGAATTGAACAAACCAAACGGACTGGCGTTTTCACCGGATGAAAGCCTGCTTTATGTGGCCAATTCGCATCGCGATCGGGCAATCTGGATGGTCTATGATGTACTGGATGATGGCGGGATTGCCAATGGGCGTCTATTTTATGACGCTACCGAGCATGTGGGTGAAGAACCGGGATTGCCGGATGGCATGAAAGTAAACAGTGACGGTATTATTTTTGCGACCGGTCCGGGCGGAGTCTGGATTTTTACTCCGGATGCCACTGTGCTGGGTATCGTTAAAACTGGTGAATTTATTTCAAATCTGGCTTTTGACACGGACGAATCAACCCTTTACATGACAGCCAACAATTATCTATTACGATTGCCATTGTGATTGGTTGAATATGTCTTTTTATAATATGACCTGATGTGGACGCTGCAGAGAAACCATTGGTTTTACGTCCGTCGAGTTGCCGGAATAGAAACCTGTGAAGGAGCAAATCATGGCGGATTTTAACAAAGAAAACGTCAATGCCGTAGCTCGTGTAATGGCCGAGAGTTTCATGGAAGACCCCATGAACCGTGCCGTGCTGGACGGACTTGAGAAAGCCGGTGAACTTATGCAGGTGCACAGCCGTATCCACACGCGGCACGCAGTTCGCACGGGCATGCTGCAACTGCTTGACGGCAACCCTGCTGCTTTTATCATTGGTCTCGACAGCCGTGACGCGCGTCGACTGGACGACTGGAAGCTGATATTGCGCATCTATCTGTCTTCGTTGCGTGTGCTCGGGTTCCGCGACATCCGCCGTTTGCTTTCCAACAGCAGAAAGACCGGCAGCGTGCTGAGTTTCAGCTGGGAAAAGGAATTCATCAAAGGCCGATATTACCGTATCAAAATTGTGGCGGTGGACAAAAGCATGCGGGGACAGGGTGCCTTTCGCAGGATGATGACGCCACTGATTACTTTCTCAGATACCGAGCAGGTGCCAATTATCATTGAGACCCACAATGAGGACAACGTGGGGCTGTACCAAAAGTTCGGGTTTGAGCTGGTCAAGACCATTACATCGCCCCGGACCGAGATCCGGCAATATTGCATGATTCGCAAACCGGCCAAACCTACCAAAAATTTAGCGTAAAAATATACTTGCCACATACTTTTTCATTCGAATCCCTGGAATTGCGATAATACATAATATTGTTATCGCAAATACAATCTACAGGATCTGAACCATGAACATGATCAAAACAGCATCCTGAAACAATGGCCAAACTGAAAGTTGACCTGCACGACATTTACAACAAGGGGCATCAGATTGACCGGGAACTGGAAAACGTGATTAAGGAAGCGGTCGAAAAAGGAATCAAGATCGTGGAAATCATCCCGGGGAAAGGCAGCGGTCAGCTCAAAAAACGGGTATTGCGCTTTCTGGACCGGCCGGAGATCAAGGAGAAATACGACCGGGTCAAGAAAGACAGTAAAAATTTCGGGCGGATCTTTGTCTATTTCAAAAAATAGTTTGACACTGCAATACAAGGTATCAAATGAGTTGCCAACAATAGCTCATGATTCAAAATATCAGAATCAAAATATCAGAAATAAAAAAGACAGCAGATCGCAATGAATCAGGGTTGAAGCTCACGGATTTCACCAAGCGCTGATTTAAGGTCGTTTTCTGTAAACGTATGATCAGAGAGAACCCCGGCAAAATAATCCTCATAGGCCTTCATATCGACAAAACCGTGTCCGCACATGTTAAAGAGAATCGTCTTCTGCGTACCCTCTTTTTTGGCCTGTTCGGCTTCACGAATGACCTGGGCAACCGCATGCGTCGCCTCCGGAGCGGCAATAATTCCTTCTGAACGGGCAAACTGGATGCCGGCATGGAAGCATTCCAGCTGTTGCATCGCCACGGCCTCGATCAGATTGTCTTTCAGCAGCTGACTGCACAGCACGCTGGCGCCATGGTAGCGGAGTCCGCCGGCATGGATGGCGGCCGGACGGAAATTGTGTCCCAGTGTGTACATCGGCAGCAATGGGGTATAACCGGCCGTATCACCGAAATCATACAGAAATTCGCCCTGGGTCAGTTTCGGACACGAAGCCGGCTCAACCGCGATGCAGCGCGTCTTTTTACCTTCTGTGATGTTCTTGCCGATAAACGGAAAAGAGATGCCCGCAAAATTTGATCCGCCCCCGAGCGGTGCAATGATGATGTCGGGATAATCTCCTGCCATTTCAAGCTGCTTCTCGGCCTCCTGTCCGATCACCGTCTGGTGCAGCAGCACGTGGTTTAGAACCGACCCCAGCGAGTACCGGTTGGCCTCCTCCTGCACAGCCATCTCAATGGCTTCCGAAATGGCAATGCCCAAACTGCCGTTGGATTCGGGGTCTTCCTTTAGGATATTGCGACCGGCCTGGGTGCGATCACTCGGAGACGGGTAGACATCCGCTCCAAAGGTATTCATCATGATCTTGCGATACGGCTTCTGATCATAGCTGATACGGACCATGTACACTTCGCATTTCAGATCAAACTGCGCACATGCAAATGCAAGTGCCGTTCCCCATTGTCCCGCACCGGTCTCGGTTATGATTTTCTTCACCCCTTCCTGCTTGTTGTAGTAGGCCTGCGCCACGGCGGTGTTGGGCTTGTGTGACCCGCTCGGACTCACCCCCTCGTATTTATAATAGATCTTGACCGGGGCATCCAGCAGTTTTTCGAGGCCGCGGGCCCGGTAAAGCGGCGATGGCCGCCAAATATCATAGATATCCTGAACCTGATCCGGAATTTCGATGTACTTATCGGCAGAAACCTCCTGTTGAATCAATCCCATAGGGAAGATCGGAGCAAGGTCTTCGGGTCCGACCGGCTGTTTCGTCTTCGGATTCAGCGGCGGCTGGGGTTTGTTGGGCATATCCGCCACGATGTTGTACCAATGGGTCGGTTTTTCCGATTCGTTGAGGAATATCTTTCTGGTAGTCATACGCTTTTTCCGTTACGGTTTCTTAAACGTGGTTAATCTTTTCTACAGCACTTTGGCGAAACAGAATAACACATAATTGAAAAAAAAACTCGAAAAAATTCTGAAAGACCGGCTAGCGGAGAGCAGGACAGGAAAGTGGCGTCATTCAAGAATTCAGAACGCGATTTGTTCCTCAGTTTATTATTTTTGACGTCCTGTTGCATATCATATAAAATAAAAACGGATTTTGAACATTCTCACGTTATCACTGACAAACGAGGACAACCATGAACTGGACCATATACCTTGCAGGTGAAATTCATTCTGACTGGAGAACGGAACTGATTGACGCAATCAACCAGCGAAATCTGCCGGTATTGTGTACCGGTCCGGTGATCGATCACGATGCCAGCGACAATTGCGGCACGGCAATTCTGGGTGAAGAGGATTCGAATTTCTGGAAAGACCGGAAAGGTGCCGGTTTAAATGCCATCCGAACGCGGAGCCTCATTAAACAGGCCGACGTGGTTGTCGTCAAATTCGGTGAGAAGTACAAACAGTGGAATGCCGCCTTCGATGCCGGATACGCAGCCGCACTCGGCAAACCACTGATCATCGTTCACCCTGAGGAATTTGACCATGCGCTCAAAGAGGTCGACGAGGCAGCACAGGCCGTCGCACGAACACCCGATCAGGTAGTTGAAATCATGAAGTATGTGATCACCGGTCAGATTTCAGATTGATTAACGTCCCATATTCAAGCACCAGGGTTTCACGTTTTTAAAGTTTTTGATTCATGAGGTCACATAGAATGTCCATGACGTTTTTAATCATGCTCTTGTGTGTCCGGGGCTATGCCCGGTCATGGACATAGCACTTCGTGACCTTCGGTTCATCTGTTTAAATCAATTTAAATTCATATTGTCAGAAAGAACTCACATGGCAGGATTTAATCATTAACCTGCGTGTCAACCGGAGGCTGCCATGTTCGTTTCATGTTTTTAACTTTCAGCTCCCCGACTGGTATTTATCAAAACCGACTAAAATGATCAAACTTTTCACCGGGATTCCCCTCGCATTACTATTCGTTGCGGCTGCAGGTTCCTGCACACCCGACTCCGCAGAACATCTGAGCGCCGGAAATGCCGATCCGGTATCCTCACCCGAAACAGCCCCGCTGCAAACAACCATCCCGCTCGGCTCCGGCATTGAACTCGATAATATGGATACCCGTGTGCGGCCGCAGGATAACTTCTACCGCCATGTCAACGGAAAATGGCTTGAAAAGACGGAAATCCCGGCTGACCGTGCCCGATGGGGCAGTTTTGACGAGCTGAGGGAACAATCGGAAAAGCACGTCCTCGATATCATTTTGGAGCTGGCCGGAGGTGAACACGAACCAGGCTCTGACGAACAAAAGATCGGCGACATGTTCCTCTCCTTCATGGACACCCTGACTATTGAAGAACTGGGTCTCTCACCCCTCCGGACCGACCTCGATAACATCGACAACATCTCATCCCACCATGAGCTTGTTGCCTTCTGGGGGCAGCAGCAGCAATACCGGTTCGGCACGCCGGTCAACTTGTTTGTGGGGATCGACCTGATGCAGTCCGACCGGCACATCACATCCGCATCACAATCCGGACTGGGCCTTCCCGATCGCGATTTCTATCTGGGGGATGATGAGCGCAGCCTTGAACTGCTCGATGAATACCGAAATTTTATCGTCCGACTTTGGAACGCCGCCGAGTGGGGTGATGGCGAAGATGCGGCTCAACGCATTCTGAATCTGGAAACCCGCCTGGCCGAAAACCACTGGACACGCGTTCAGAATCGTGATCGCCAGGCCACGTACAATAAAATGACCGTTGCCGAACTTTCGGATATGGCCCCGGGACTGGATTGGCAGCTGATGCTTGAACGTTCCGGCCTAGAAGATGTCAGTGAGCTGGTAATCCGCCAGCCGTCCTATTTTCAAGCCTTTTCCGAAATATGGGAGAATGTGGCGCTCGATGACTGGAAAACCTATCTCCGCTTCCATCTGCTGCGCCGCTCGGCTCCCGGTCTGGCCGGCATATTCTCGGATATCCATTTTGACTTGTACGGGCGAGTACTCAGCGGCCAGGAAGAGCAGCGAAGCCGCGAACGGCGCGCCGTGTCAACGACCGAAAGTGTCCTTGGGTTCATGGTCGGTAAAATATATGTGGAAAGGCACTATCCGCAGGAAGCCGCCGACCGCATGGACGACATGATCGCCAATCTGATCGTCGCTTTTGACCAATCCATTCGCGATCTGGAGTGGATGACGGATGAGACCAAAAAGGAAGCGCTCGCCAAACTATCCACATTCAATACAAAAATCGGCTATCCGGAAGTTTGGCGTGACTACGACTGCCTGGAAATTCTTCCGAATGACCTGTACGGCAACCTCCGCCGGTCCTCCCTTTGCGAACATGAGCGGAATCTCAACCGTCTCGACGAAGAAGTGGACCGGGAGGAATGGGGCATGACTCCGCAAACCGTCAATGCCTACTACAATGTGGCTCTCAACGAGATCGTCTTCCCGGCCGCCATTCTTCAACCCCCGTTTTTCAACGTTGAGGCCGATGACGCAGTGAATTACGGCGGCATTGGTGCGGTAATCGGACACGAAATCAGCCACGGATTCGACGATCAGGGTCGCCGCTCCGACGGCGAGGGCAATCTGCGTGACTGGTGGACCGAGGAAGACGAAGCCCAGTTTCAGGCGCGGGCACAGCTGATGATCGACCAGTATAGCGCTTACAATCCGATCGATGATATGCACATCAACGGGGCGCTTGCCCTTGGAGAAAATATCGCCGATCTTGGCGGCCTGAACGTCTCATTTCGGGCCTGGCAGAACTCACTCGGTGGAGAAGAACCCCCGGTAATCGACGGCTTCACCGGCGCGCAACGATTCTTCCTGGGATGGGGCCAGATCTGGCGCATCAAGTTCCGCGACGAGGCCCTGCGCCGGCAGCTGATGACGGGACCGCATTCGCCCGGGAAATACCGGGTGCTTGGCATACTGTCCAATATGCCGGAATTCTATGAGGCTTTTGACGTTCAGCCCGGCGACCCGATGTACCGTGATGAAGAGATTCGCGTGCGGATTTGGTAGCTTTCACGCCGGTCGTATCCACCCGTTTAATTATTTCTGTGATTCCGGGAGCTAATAAATCAAAAATGGTGTTACATCTCAAAACCCAGGTGCCATGTACAAAGGAGTTAACATTTTCGGAGAACCGCTGAAAACCTGCAGCGAAAATCCAAAAACGGGTTTTTTCCGTGACGGATGCTGCAATACCGACGAGCGGGACCTTGGTGTGCATACCGTTTGCATTGTAGCAACCAACGAATTCCTTGCTTTCAGCAAAGAGAGGGGAAACGACCTGACCACCCCCAGACCGCAATGGGATTTCCCGGGCCTGAAGCATGGTGATCGCTGGTGCCTGTGTGCCGAACGCTGGCTGGAGGCTTACAAGGCCGGAAAAGCGCCACAGGTCGACCTTGAGGCGACGCATGAAGAGACCCTCAAAATCGTCCCGATGGATCTGCTTATAAAATTCGCATTGCAAAAGACCGAATAAATTTTTCCCGCATTATCGATTTCCGCATGAGAGTGTCCGCATATTTTTTATTTTAGCTTAGAAGAGCAGCGTTCCGTTACAAAATATCACTGAAACGCACCAATACTATTAAACGAATACGGAAACAGGCCGACACCCATGTACGGATCACTCAAAAACGACCTCCGCAAAGAGCTTGATGTCATCCAGGACGATGGACTTTACAAAACCGAACGCATCATCACCTCTCCGCAGGGCGCGGTAATCACCACCGACGACGGGCGCGATGTGATCAACTTCTGCGCCAACAACTACCTGGGTCTCTCCTCCCATCCGCGCGTCATCCAGGCCGCCAAGGAGGCCATCGACCGGCGGGGCTACGGCCTCTCGTCGGTGCGCTTCATCTGCGGCACGCAGGACATCCACCGCGAACTGGAGCAGAAAATCGCCGATTTTGTGGGTATGGAGGATGCGATTCTCTACGCCGCCGCGTTTGACGCCAACGGCGGGGTGTTCGAGCCGCTTTTCGGTCCGGAAGATGCCATCATCTCCGACCAGCTCAACCACGCCTCCATCATCGACGGGGTTCGCCTGACCAAGTCGCGACGCATGGTGTTCAGGCACAATGACATGGCCGACCTTGAGGAGAAACTGCGGGAGGCCTCCGACGCCCGCCACCGCATCATCGCCACCGACGGGGTGTTCTCGATGGACGGCACCATCGCCCAGCTCGACAAGATCTGCGACCTGGCTGATCAATATGACGCGCTGGTGATGATCGACGATTGCCATGCTACCGGATTCGTCGGCAAGACCGGACGCGGGGTGCACGAGTACCATGATGTTATAGACCGGGTGGATATCGTCACCGGTACCTTCGGCAAGGCGCTCGGCGGAGCATCCGGCGGGTTTACGGCCGCCCACAAGGAGATTGTGGATATGCTGCGCCAGCGGTCGCGTCCCTACCTGTTTTCCAACACCCTGGCCCCATCCATTGCCGGCGCGTCCATTGCCGTGCTGGAACTGCTCGGGGAGACCAGCGAACTGCGCGACAAGCTCGAGGAAAACACCCACTATTTCCGCAAGCAGATGATTGCGGCCGGGTTTGATATAAAAAAAGGCGAACACCCCATTGTGCCGGTGATGCTTTATGATGCCAAGGTGTCGCAGATGTTCGCTTCCGCGCTGCTGGATGAAGGGATCTACGTCATCGGCTTCTACTATCCGGTGGTGCCCAAGGGTCAGGCGCGCATCCGGGTGCAGCTGTCGGCCGTCCACGAGCGGGAACACCTCGACAAGGCCATTGCCGCATTCCACAAGATCGGGAACCGGCTTGGAGTGATTTAAAACCTGAATAATTACATCCCTGATTCGTATTTTGAATGCATACAACAACCGCCGGGCCACTATGGGCGCTTAATAACAAATGGAGAGCATGTGAAATCTGGCAATAACATACTCATCACCGGTGCTGCCGGACAACTGGGCATTGAGCTTACCGCAAAGCTGCGCGAAGAATTCGGGGCTGAAAACGTGATTGCAACGGATATACGCGAAAGTGAGAAGATTGCTGAATCAGGCCCCTTCGAAATGCTGGATGTTCTTGACAAAAATCACCTGGCCGAAATCATCCGAAAATACAAGATTGACACTATTTATCATCTGGCCGCGATTCTGTCTGCCAAAGGTGAGGCAAACATCAAAAAAACGTGGCAACTTAACGTGGATGGTTTGCTGAATGTGCTTGAGCTGGCTCGTGAAGGGCTGCCGGGTGATGTCAGACGTAGATCTGCCCAATCAGCTGTTTCAGGAACTGAAAGCGAGTTCGAAACTGATAATGATTCATGTTCTAATGCTGGTACTGATTCTGCCAGGCACTCCAAGTCTGACTCCATATTTGGTTCCAACGTTGCATCAACTGCGAATGGGCGCGTTTTCTGGCCCAGTTCCATTGCTGTATTCGGACCGGATTTACCACGGAAAAACACACCACAGGATAGCCCGCTCAATCCTTTAACGGTGTATGGAATCACCAAAGTTGCCGGGGAACAATGGTGCGCCTATTATCATCGCAAATTCGGGATAGATGTGCGCAGTCTGCGTTTTCCCGGGCTGATTGGCTACAAATCGGAGCCCGGTGGCGGCACAACCGACTATGCGGTGGACATGCTACGTTCGGCGGCTAAAGGTCATAAGTTCAAATGTCCGGTCGGACCTAAAACCCGTCTTCCCATGATGTATATGGAGGATGCGGTTCAAGCTGCCCTCGATTTGATGGTAGTTGACCCTGAGCGCGTCAGAATACGAACAAGTTATAACGTTACAGCGATGAGCTTTTCACCCGAAGAACTGCACAAGGCTATCCGGAATCATGTAAACGGTTTTCAAATTACCTATCATCCGGATCAACGCGATGCTATTGCCGCTAGCTGGCCTGAAAGCATTGATGACAGCCCGGCCAGAGAGGACTGGAACTGGGAACACAGGTATGATCTGCCGTCTATGGTCAGAGAAGTTTTACACAAACTGAATTCACCCGGGTAAATGCACCTTCACCTTGTGCCTTGCCTGATTATCGTGTAGCAAATTCTTCTCAGGTGGAAGACGTATCAATTTATTCATCAAAATCTGATTCTATTCTCGTAGTTATTATGCCGGACGATTAATACCTCTTAATTTGATCAAGTCTTCATAACCCACTGAACCCCAGCTATATCTCTGTTTTACAGCAAATTAGAATGATTAAGTTTTTTTAATAAAGTTGACAGCTGATTAAAAATCTTCAATATTTGAGCGTGATTTACAGGGAGTAATGAAAGTGGTGAGAGTAGCAATCAATCAAAAGAAGCAAGTTATTGTAAAACATATAATAACTTATCACATCTAATTAAGCTTACAGGTATAACTATGAAAATTCAAGATTTAAAAACCCTGAGTGCCGGACTAGTGGCCATCATGCTGCTGTTCGCTGTCTCTTGTGACAGTGTAACCGGCAACCTTGATTCCGAGTCTGACCGACCGTCATTAAGCTATGACCAACTTTCAGATTTTACTATGAATACATTAAGCGAAGACGGTGACGTTTGTGAGACCGCTTTTGCATTTGGCGGTAATTATGCCACATGTTTTATTGGTATGGAACAGTTGAGGGAAAATCGCTGGGGATGGACCAATGGTCCGCTGACGGAAGGCAATTATGAGTTCGATATCTATACCGGCGCTGGACGATGCGATCTGAGCAAGGGTACCCATGTCGGTATATTATTTGTTGATTATGAAGATGGTGAGGTCACAGTAAGGTATGAATTGTTTGACGGTTTCTTCATGACCGAAGTGCATATCTATGTCGGCAATGGAGAGCTCCCCATGGTCCAGCGGGGTCCAAGAACTGCCTATACCGTTGCCCCGGGTCAATATACCCACAAAAACGATAATCTGGAAAATCTTACCTCCTACTCACAAACCTTCGATGCAAGTGGCGAGATATTTTTGATCGCCCATGCTGTGGTATGCGAAGGTTGTGTGCCATCAAGCATCATCTATGGTATCCAATCTTATGTACCTGCCTTAAAGGGCAATATATACACCATAGATCCACTCAATCAGACTGAGACTATATTCTTTAACAACCCTGATAATTATGCTGGAGCCCCCTGGTGGTATCCCAATGCACTAGCACTGGATGAGGAAAACAGACGCATGTACTTCACATCGGATAAAAACAGCCTTTGGTTCTATGATATGAATACAGGTCTTGTGGTCGATGCTGATCCCGACAATTATTTTACCAATGATGATGAAATATTGGGTGCCGCATTTGGTGATGGTTATTACTGGTTCATTGTCAACCGATCCGGTGATCTCGGAAAAGTTTCGTTTGATGGTAACGGAAAAGTAACCTCCGTAGTGAAAGAAGAGATGTCAGCCGGTCTTTCCATAGGCATGGGTGATATAGTCTACAAAGATGGCGTCATTTATGGAAGCAGTGGAACTGGTGCACCCGGTACGCAAACCATCTTCTTCACTTATGATACTACTACTGACACAGATCCCTTTGAGTCATATGACCGACCGGGCGAAAGGGCATTGCAGCTTGCCTGGGGCCTTGACGAGTATGGAGAACTGGCACTCTATGGCCATCTTGTCACGGACATTAATGACGTGGAAGTTCGTGAGTGGTATACAGTCGATATCACTAATGGCGTGAGAACAGATCTGGAATGGGTAAGTGACTACCGATATGAGGATCTCGCTTCAGAAGTCAAACTCTGCCACTAATAACGTGTAAAAAAATGATTGACTAAATTCAATTTATTCAGTCATTCAAATCATGAGCTCAAAAACCCCGGCAACAGCAGAGCTGTCGGGGTTTTTTTCTTTATGCTTCTAAAAAAATGGGATGATTTTTAACAATCAATCAGCGCGACAGTTTTTTTCTAATTCTTTTAAACAGTGACCGGATATAGATAGCTGTCAATCTTCGCTGGAATATCGTTTTGTAAAAATCTGCATGTTTATATGTGATGCAAACTATGCTGACAAAAGGCTCGATATGTGCGCCCCAATTTTGTGCCGTAACTTTTGTCGGTTTTTTTAAAATGGATACTGTTCCCTCACGGAATCCTCCATAACCTGAACAATACTTCATGCATGGTTGGTTATTCATTGTGCGTGAATATTTCGAACAACGTAGTCGATAGTGTCTTCCATGCAATACTTAGGATTCCAGGAAAAATCATTATAAAACAAAGAACTTTCCATCCCGAAGTTCATTGATACATGTTTATCTTCAATATTGATTTCCACGGTTTTTTTACCGTTATAATTCGATGCAATAGCTGCCGTTTTTTTTGCCAGATGCAGAAGAGTGTACGTTTTGCCGGAGCCCAGGTTATATACCGGTATCCAGTTCTCTGCTGACGTATTCAACATTGCAACGATGCCATCCGCGGCATCGCGTACATCCAGCCGCTCCAGCTGCTGCATACCTCCAACCAAAGTAATGGTTTCACCGGATAGAGCTTGTCTGGCAAACTTTGAAATTATATCCGTATCTGTGCTTCCGGGCGCGTCACCAGCCAGTGCACTGAGCCTAATGGAACTGAATCTCAATGATCTGTTTACCTCAGCCAAAGTAGCAAGAAGAAGCTCTGTTGCATATTTTGCCTGAGCATAAACACTCTGAGGAGAAACAACGGTTTTTTCAGTCCATGGGGGAGGCGTTTTCAGCCCATAAACACTTTGTGAGGATATGTTGATAATGACAGGAATATGATGAGCTACGGCTCTTGTAAACAGCTTGTGAGTAAACGTGAGGCTCTCTGCAATCTCACTTTCCTGGCCTTGAGGACGCATGAACCCCATGTGCAACAGCACATCGACATTACCTAATTGAACACGGCCATGCAAGAGATCATCCTGATCAAATATACATTCGGTATATCGACTCAGCTGAGAAGTTATTCTGCTTTTGTCACGGCTGTAAATCCATATTTCGAAATTTTTATTTTGAGAGATCTTTTCCAGTACATGTTTTCCAAGATAGCCGCTGGCACCGGTTATGAGTAGGGTTTTATGTTTTTTGATATTTTTTTTATTCAGCTGGCTCAACAATTTATATACATGTGCATTGCGCTCTATTGGAATGGATTTGTCAGCCGTTTGCCGGATACCAAAACGGTTGTAATTAAAACGGAGCTGATTATTCCCCTTGTCGATACCCAGCCATTCTTTCACACAGGCTTCCACCTCATTGAACCCCATTAGTGCCCTCAGGCCGGTAATACCCGTAAAGCGGGGATTCATTTCAAACAACTTAAGACCCTGTTCGGTGAATCTGCCCTGGATATTCAACGGGCCACGCAACCCCATCCTGAGAAATGTTGGGGTCAGCCGGTCAATAATACTCCAGACTTCGTCATTTTCATACGGGACTATCTCAATGGGAATCGATTTGTCGGCAGTCTGCCGGACACCAAACCGGTTGTAATTAAAACGA
>SLQC01000373.1 GCA_007131625.1 Balneolales bacterium
CGGGTGATACCAAAGTTGTGAACAGGGGTAAATGTGACAAAATTTTTATTACTACGGCAGGTATTGGATCGATTGATGAGACGCTTGAGCACATGGTTAATGGAACAAAGGTGAAAGAAGGTGACAGGATCATTGTAAACGGTTTTATAGCGGATCATGGCATTGCCATTCTTGGTGAACGGGAATCGCTGAAGTTTACCACACCGGTAATTTCCGATGCGACCTGTCTTAATGGTCTCATAGGTGACATTATCTCAATTTATGATGTTCATTTCATGCGTGATGCTACCCGTGGCGGAGTGGCCACTGTGTTGGCTGAGTTGGCGGTGAACCTGCAGACAGGTATAACAGTTGAAGAAGATGCCATTCCCGTCCGGGAAGAGGTGAAAGGAATTTGTGAAGTATTCGGATATGATCCCCTTTACATAGCCAATGAAGGCAAAGTGGTGATGGTGGTGCCCGGGGAACTGGCGGAAGATGTTGTCGAGCGACTTCGGCAACATCCACTTGGTGGCAACAGTGCGATCATTGGGACGGTAACCGGCAAACCTGTCGGCAAAGTGGTACTGAACACTGAAATCGGAGGAAGACGTTTTCTGGATATGCTTACCGGTGAACAATTGCCGAGGATATGTTAGCCTCAAGATGTTTATCTTATGCACTTTGTATGATATTCATCACATAAAAAAAATAGTGTCCCGTTAATCCAATTTTCAGATTCCGGATGGTGAGTTAAAGATTAAGGAATCTTTGGAACCGCAAGACACGTCCAACTGTTTGAAATAACCATAGTACAACGAATATCATTGTCGGAATTACCATAGGTTCCATTCGTAACGGATCGGTTTTTCCGGTTAGGCGGAACGGTGGCATCCAAAGCTACTGAAGATGACAAATTAACAGTAATTGCATGAAAAATAGTAAAAGCAAGGGTAATGCATCGGAACTTTCGTTTCTCAGGCTTCAACAGGAGGCCATATCAGTCCTTGCCAAAGAGTTTCTGACTGGTGAAAGAGACGAAACTATGTACGAACGGGTGGCCCGGTCGGTGAGCAATGTCCTGCAGGTCGACGGGTGTCTGTTTCTGTTGATTAAATCGTCGGAGAAACAATATCAGGTGCTGGCGTCATGCGGACTCTGCAACAAAAGCGAACATGAACTAACCGAGCTGATCGATGATGTCCAGTTGCGGAAAAGTCTGGAGAGTACAGAAATTCAAATGGTTCCCGATTATAAAAGTTCCTCAGGATCCGGTCCGCTTCGCAAGCAGTGTTTTGAAGATTTTCGATCAAGTATGAGTGTTCAAATTCCCGGTAACCCGGAAGCTCTGGGAGTTATAGCCGTTTACCGCACCAAACCCGGCTTTTTCGAAGAAGTACAACAGGGTTTTTTAAAAACCATCTCCAATATGCTGGCTGGGGCCCTGGTACGGGATGCCAAGGAATTGGCACTGAAAGAAAGCGAAGCCAGGTCGAAAGCGATTCTCAAAACTGCTGTGGACGGAATTATCACAATTGACGATACCGGTATGATCACCCTGTTCAATCAAGCTGCACAGAAAATGTTTGGTTACCGGGAAGAGGAGGTGACCGGAAATAATGTCAGAATGCTCATGCCGGAACCGTATAAGAGTGAACACGACAAGTATTTGGAAAACTACAAAAAGACCGGTGCAAAAAAGATTATCGGTATCGGGCGTGAGATGACCGGGCTTCGCAAGGATGGGTCGACCTTCCCACTCTATCTGGCGGTAAGTGAGTTCCAAATGGGGAACAAGCGAAGTTTTACAGGTATTGTACGTGATATCACCGATCAGCGAAAACTGGAAATGGAAGTTCTGCAGATAAGTGACCACGAACGGCGCCGGATTGGACAGGATTTACATGACGGGTTGGGACAGATGTTGACGGGTATCGGTTTGATGAGTCAGGGTTTGGAAAAGAAGCTTCGGAAAGTGAGTCCGGGTTATGCCGATCAGGCCAATGAAATCACCAACCTGATCCGGGAAGCGGATAACTATGCAAAAAATCTCTCCAGAGGACTGTTACCTGTTGATTTTGAGGTACGCGGACTGGTGACTTCGCTGGAGCGGCTGGCGGTCAATGCAGAGCGGTTATTTGGTATCAAATGCAGTTTTCAGGAATTTAATTCCCCGATTTTTCATGACAACTCCGTTGTGGAGCATCTCTTTCGCATCGCCCAGGAAGCGATCAGCAACGCCGTGAAACACGGTCAGGCCGGTGTCATACGCATCGAGCTGGGTTCGGATGAAGAATTTGCCGTACTGCGAATTGTAGATGATGGCAAGGGGTTTTCGGAAGAGTGGGAGAAAAACAAAGGTTCCGGTATTGATATCATGCGATTCCGTACGCAACTGATCGGTGCTAACCTGAATATTCACAATCTGGATGGTGGAGGCGTAGCGCTTATATGTTTGCTGCCGAGAACAGAAACCGTCTATCACACAGACGAATCACAGGATTAAACGGTGTGAAACAGAAAATGGCCGGATTATTAATATGAGTATAAAAATTCTGATTGTTGAAGATCATCCCCTTATGCAAAAGGGGATTCAAATGACGCTGGAATCCGAAATGGATTTTGAAGTAATCGATATGGTTTCTTCAGCTGAAGAAGCGATGAAATCAGTCGGAAAAGTCAAACCGGATTTGGCCATCATCGATATCTCTCTGCCGGATATGAGCGGCATCGAACTGATCAAATTCTTCCGGACACACGAACCTGATCTCAGGATGTTGGTGGTATCCAGACACGATGAAGAATTGTTTGCTGAGAGATCCATTCGTGCTGGTGCAAGAGGGTATATCATGAAGATGCAGGCAGGTGAACAGATCGTCTCTGCTGTAAGAAAAATTATGAACGGAGGAATTTTTCTGAGCGATAGTATGAGTAACAAGATGCTCATGGGAATGGCATCCGGTGCTGAAAACCAGGTAATGTCACCCTACGAACGGCTCAGTGACCGTGAACTGGAGGTCTTCCGGATGACTGGACGTGGTTTGACAACCAAAGAAATATCCGAAAAACTCCGGGTCTCATCCAAAACCGTCGATTCCTACAAAGCCCGTATCAGGGAGAAACTGAATATTGACAACAGCTCCAATCTGTTGAAAGAAGCGGTTCAGTGGGTAAGAGAAAAAGAGAGTTAGACTCATTGTAGGGGATTTCCCTACATAGCGCGTGGGGTCATTGCCTGCATGAAAATCAGGGTATTGCCTATTACATTTGGACCCTTAATCCGGGATATTTGAATTGTCCTGAAAAAACAGAAGCATATGGAACATATATAATTACTGTTTGTCAATGGACTGGCAATGACAAAATGACAATACAAACTACCTTTTACAATCAATTCTATTAAAAAAAATCATTATGAAAACACTATCATTCCTGCTCATGACACTATTTATTGCAGTAACTGGAGCAGCTGCCCAGGATATGGGTCCACTTCAGTATTATAATGCAAATGACAAAACCGGGCTGAATATTTTTGAAGCACCCAAAACTACAGATGTGGAATTTGACGGACTTCGAGTCCGAATCGGTGGATCCAACACTTTGCAGTTCCAGGGAATTACACAAAGCGGCGCTTCCGAGGATCTCCATGATCTGGCACCCAACTTCAACCTGGCTA
Organism: Balneolales bacterium; assembly: GCA_007131625.1. Lineage (GTDB taxonomy): Bacteria > Bacteroidota > Rhodothermia > Balneolales > Natronogracilivirgulaceae > SLQC01. The sequence continues at coordinate 3,656 of SLQC01000373.1, forward strand.
CATCCAACCTTGACCTTGATGTGCAGCTTGGCAATGGCCTGCGCATGCACCTGAGAACGTATCTTTCATCACGCCACCACGCAGAAGCCTGGGTGAAAGGCGGTTACATGCAGGTCGACAGGCTCGATTTTATTCAGGAAGGATTTCTCTCTGATGTGATGGATCGCGTGTCGATTAAAGTCGGACACATGGAAGTCAACTACGGCGATGCTCATTTCCGCAGATCTGATAACGGTATGGCCATACATAACCCGTTTGTCGGTAACTACATCATGGACTCCTTCACCACTGAAGTTGCCGGCGAAGTGTACTACCAGCACAATGGACTTCTTGCCATGGTCGGTGTGACAAATGGCAAACTCAATCAAAGCACTGTGAAAACCGATCCGATGACCAAGCCTTCCTTTGTCGGGAAACTTGGTTTTGACCGGCAAATCGACCAGGACCTCAGAGTACGGTTGACCGGTTCGATTTATACGACATCACAAACAGCCGGTGTTAATCTGTACACCGGTGACCGTGCGGGTGCCCGTTATTATGATATCATGGAAGACAACCGCATGAGTGGTCGCTACAACCCTGGTTTCAGTGCTCGGGGAGTGGGTGGCGAAGTCACAGCTCTTATGATCAACCCATTCGTCAAGTATCAAGGACTTGAGTTCTTCGGCCTTTTCGAGCATGCATCCGGTGGAGCACCCAATGTAGATAATCATTCTGTACAACAATACGGTGCCGAGCTGGTTTATCGCTTCGGATCAGATGAAGATTTCTACTTCGGCGGACGTTACAATCTTGTAACCGGTGAGCGGGCCAATGGCGACGAGATCGACATCTCCCGGATCAACATCGGCGGCGGCTGGTTTTTGACCGACAATGTCTTGACCAAAATCGAGTACGTTACCCAACAATATGACGGATTCACCAGCGGTATCTGGGAAGACGGTAAATTCAGTGGTGTAGTTCTGGAAGCTGTAATAAGCTTTTAGCGGGGGCACCTATCAGAGTGATTATAAATAAATTAATTAAACCGACAGAACTGCAATGAAACATCCATGGCGTGTAAAACAACACACAATCACATGAATAAGCCATGGATGTTTCATGTGACCATATGAATCAAAATTTTTCAACTTATGAAACTCAAAACTGTTATTTCAGCATTATCGATCACACTTGCAATCAATGCGATGATTCCGATAACATCATTCGGCCAAAAGACTTACAGCATAACTGATGCGTCGACAATGACAATCTACGGATCGGCAAATGTGACAGATTGGGAAGCAAAAGTAAAAACCATAACGGGCGAAGTTGTCGTCAGTATCCCCGATGGAAATGTTTGGGATGGAGCCGATGCCTCCTGGTTTCAGAAAGTGAGCATCTCCATCCCTGTGGAAGATATCGATGCCGATTCTCGCAGGATGAACAACAATATGCACGATTATCTGAAGGAAAGTGCATATCCCAACATCACCTACGAAATGAAAGAAGTGATGAAACTGGTTGTGTCCAATAATCCCGGTGCTACACTGATGGCAAAAGGGGAAATAATTGCAGCCGGTGTACCATTTGAAATCGAGCATGAAGTTAAAATCCGCAGCGGCAATAATGGACAGTTGATTGTTTCCGGATCAAAGGAACTCTTGATGACCGACTTCGGAATTGATCCGCCAACAGCCATGCTGGGATCTATACGCTCTCACGATAAAATGAACATAACGTTCGAACTTGTTCTTGAAACCCGTTAACAAAAAAACATGACCGTTTACAGTCTCTACCGGTATATTATGATCGTTGGACTTGCTCTGATGGCCGGGTTCCCAACAGCGGTTTCGGCTCAGATCTATTTTGATACTGCTGCTGATAGCAGACTGTGGCTGGAAGGTTCGTCGACTGTGCATCGTTTTGACTGTGTAGCCCGGTCTATTCAGGGAACGGCATATATGGATGAAAATAATGAGATCTTCAGAGGTGACGCGGTCGATGGTGCCGACAAGACACCGGTAGTTGCGGCTCCGGTTCAAAACTCCGGCGGGTCAGACAATGATATGGTGTCCGGCAGATCTGTAAATCAAGCCACCGGCCAGGCTGCTGACCGGATCACTAATCGGGCAGGACTGCATGTTCTCCTGAAAATTCCCATTAAAAGTTTTGATTGTGCCCATTCCCGCATGAATCAGGATATGTACGAAGCGCTAAAATCGGATACGTACGATTTTATAACTTTTGAGTTTGAGAATGCTCAACCTGTTGAGAAAGATCAATCCGGGGCGGACAAACTGTTTGCCGATGGTTATGAGCCTTTCCTGATTGAAGGTGTGCTGAGTGTAGCGGGTGTTGACAGAGTGGTAACACTTACAGTCCGCGGTCGGCAGGAAGAACAAAACCGCTACAGAATTAAGGGGGAAAAAAAGATATCCATGAAAGATTATGAGATCGAA